>JAKAKE010000207.1 GCA_021824625.1 Bacteroidota bacterium
TTGCTTTTAAATTAACAGCACGAAAGAAAGTGGGAACAAATGCCATGAAAATGTCAAAGTCACCTTGATAGCCAGGTATGTCGGTTCTTCTCGAAGAGAAGTAAATAATATCGCCGGATGCAGGTAATGTAATAAACTGTTCATCATTTTTTGTATTAATTTGGTCGCCCAAATTTATTGGCTTAGACCATGAATCCTTTTCGGGGTCATATCTTGTATAATAAAAATCAAGCCCTCCGAAATTGGGTGTATGCCCATCAGAAGCAAAAAACAAAGTCTGGTTATCAGCGGCAATAAATGGTGAAACATCCCTACCTTTGGTATTTATCGCTGTAAGGTTCTTCGCGGGTTTCCAGTCTTCCGAATCATAATCCCAATCTGAATACCAAATATCAAAATTTGACTCTACATTATCTCCATTGCTATTGGGGCCTTCCCTTGTCGAAACAAAATAAATTCTGCTTTGGTCAGGTGCAATTGAAGGCTGGGAATCAAAGTTCTTTGAATTGACAAATCTGCCGAGGTTTTTCGGACGTCCCCATTTGTCTCCTTCAATTGTTGTTTTATAAATATCACAACTACCCAAACCGTCGGGCCTGTTACAGCCGGTGAAGTACAGAGACTGCCTGTCTGCCGCAATTGATGCCGCACCTTCGTTAAGTGGTGTATTAACACCCTGTTTGCCATATTGTTTTGAGGTGTCAATATTAAAAGGCTTGAAAAAAACAGTATCGAGCCTGTCTAATTTTTTTGCTGCCCAGAAATCGTGTGATGGGTCACCATCTTCGCCAAGGATGCTGCCGGGCCTGTTTGAAACGTAGTACAAAGTACGTCCATCTGCACTGATAGTCGGTGCATAATCCAATCCCTTCCAGTTCACAACCGGGCCCAAATTGATAATCCTGATTTTTTTTGTGAATATACCTTCATCCTGAGGATGTTCGGGCATAGCCGCAGATTCGATTACGGCTCCATAAAGGTAATATTGAATATTGGAAGCCATTGCTCCGCCTTCCACCACTTGTGTAGTGTTTTTTGAATATAGGTTTATATCGCTTAGATATAATGTTATAAATAATAATGCTAATGATATTTTGAATACATGTTGCATACTGCCCTACCTAATATATTTATCTTTTATCAATTTTATTATTTCCACCAGAATGATTATGAATATGAAAAAATCTGTCTGAAACTTATTTTCAAAAGAATATAATTATTTAAAAAATTTAATGTACAATAAGTCCATTTCTCATTTCTCAATCACATTTTACAAAGAACTAACCTAAACCTTACAAAAAAAGTACAAAAATTAGACATGTTAAATTTTCGATAAACTATAAATTAAACCAATTTGATTTAATTCACAAATTTTTTATTGTTTTATAAGCATATTCTAAAAAAAAAAAATTGGCGTTTTTCCTTCTTTTTTGAATTTCTTATTGACCAGCGGCAAAAAGTTATATAATTTTTAAGATTATAAGCCTTAAAGTTTAAAATTCTTAAAAAAGTCATATTTTCGTCAAGACTAATTTTTTAATCCCAAATTATTCATTAGGAAATTCATAATAGTTTGTAAGTGTCATGCTGAGTGAAGTCGAAGCATCTCATTCGTGTAAGAGATTCTTCGTCGTTTCACTCCTCAGAATGACAAGCCTGTTCTTAGTTCTTAGGTATTTCATAGTTTCTAATGAATATTTTGGGATAATCTAAATTAATTGAAATGGACTAATTACAAAAAGCAGAATAAAGAAAAAAGACAAATAATTATTGGTAACTCAACTTAAATGAAGAAATGAAATTTTTATCACAAAGAACTAATTCTCTTCCGGTGTAATATCATACCTGAATTCAAGCAATATTCTCCAAGCACTCAACTTTATGTCAGTACCGTTTTCTGAAAATTTTGTTAAAGGGATTGAATATTGAAAAACAGGGCCGAAATTTAATTTTTCTCCAAGAGGAAAATTTAAGCCGATAGCAGGTTCGAGAGAAAATTGCAAAGAATTGACAGCAGGGAAATCACCATCCTCGATAGTAGCGATTCTGCCTCCCACTTTTTGATATTCAATTTTAACAATCTCACCTGTACTTAATTTCGCGGTTTCATCCAGAATTTCCTGTGTATGTTTCAACCCTGAACTTAAAACGAAAGAGCCGCCAAAACCAAATCTAAAGAAAATAAATTTAGCAGGAACATACTTTATATAAGGCATTAATGTCAGATAAAAGACATGTGATTCTGCTTTATGGCGAAAAAGGACAGGTACACTTACGGTTCTATTCAATTGGTCAGAATAAAATTCAATTAAATCTCTTTCCATATACGATGCCCAAAAGCTTCGAATGTCAAAAGCAATGGCTCCGCCCCAACGCAAACGTTTGACAATTTCCGATTCATACAATCCGCCAATCGTAAAACCGAATCCTCTTCCCATGTCAAAATCGCATTTGCAACTATCGGTAATGAAAATGCCTGATTGGCTATTGCCGCCAAGCCCGATAAAGGCTCCAACTTCAGTTCTTAACTGCTCTGTTGGCAACAAAGGTGTGTCTTCTTTCTTTTTAATTTGACTGTTTGAACTTAATACAAATATTAAGAAAAGGAATGATATGATAAAAAGTTTAAACAATAATTTCACTGGATTCACCGTATTTAGTCTAACTTAATTTAATCAAACATAAAATATTATTTTTTTCTTACAAAACATTATTTATTTCTATGGAAAATGAATACATAGTTGATAACCTTGAAAACAATATTGAAATTGTTGAACAGAACGAAACCATTTCGGAAAGAAACGAATCAATAGCATATTTTATTGGAGTGCGGGGAATAGCCGTAAAAATTCTCAGCCGTTTTGAACGAAGTGATGCTTATCTCGAAAAACTGCTCGACAATGAAATCAGGAATAATAACTTTAACCAAATGGATAAAGGACTGCTCACTGAGCTTGTCAACGGAGTAATCCGCTGGAAATGGAAGCTCGATTGGGTTTTGACGGGATTTTACCAGGGTGATTATCTTAAATGCCTGAATATAGTTAAAAATGCACTAAGGGTTGGTTTATACCAAATTTTGTTTCTTAATAAGATACCCGTACATGCGGCAGTAAACGAATCGGTCGAGATTGTAAAAAAAATACAGGGTGAAAAAACCGCAGGATTGGTTAATGCCGTATTGAGAAATGTCGCCCGTAACATTGAAAATGTAAGATTTCCGGGAAGAGAGGAAGACCTTCAGTATTATTTGTCCGTTGTATATTCCCATCCCCGATGGATGGTTAAGCGATGGCTCGATAGATTTGGTGAACAGGATGCCGAAGCATTACTCTCGGCAAATAACAGGAGGCCTTTTATACCGATTCGTATAAACACCATGAAAGCTACTCAAGAAAGCGTTCTACAATTTTTAAATGAAAAAGGGATTTCATATTTTGTTTCGAGATTTATTCCAACATCAGTTATTCTGAAGTCACCAAGATTGGATATCAGGACGCTCGGCATTTTCCAGGAAGGTGTGATAACAATCCAGGATACAAGCGCCGCACTCGCCGCAAAACTCGCCAAACCAGAACCGGGATATCATGTATTGGACTTATGTGCAGCTCCCGGGGGTAAATCATTTTTGCTTGCAGAGATGATGAAAAACCAGGGGGAGGTAATTGCTATTGATAAATATTCAGTTAAAATGAGATTTATTGAAGAAGGTGCAAAGAGACTCGGTCTCGATATTATTAAACCCACAACGGCAGATGCTGAAACTGTTGAATTCGACCGGGAGTTTGATATTGTGTTTGCGGATGTGCCTTGTTCAGGTTTGGGAACAATATCAAAAAAACCCGATATTAAATGGAAAAGAGAAAGAGAAGATATTCCGATTTTACAATCAATGCAGCGTAGAATTTTGCTTAATGCCGTTCACCATGTCAAAACCGGAGGTATTATTCTTTACTCTACATGTACAACAGAACCCGAAGAAAATATTGACAATATAAAATGGTTCCTCGAGGTTTTTCCAAACTTCGAGCTTGACCCTGCGGAAAAATATCTCCCTTCAGAGGTTTGCTCAGATGGTTTTATGCAAACATTTCCTCACAAACATTACATTGACGGAGCTTTTGCGGCAAGATTAAGAAAAAAGGATTAGAATTGGGAGAATTGGTATGAAGGGAATTTATAAATTATTTATTTTTTTATTTTTCATTACACAATACGTTGCTTTTTCTCAAAAGGATGTTTATAGTTTCAGTCTGTTAACGGATAAAAGTACGATTGAGTGGGAAGGCAAAAAAGTTCTTGGAACGCATAATGGGAATGTTAATTTCCTATCAGGCTTTTTGAAAATAAAAAATAACATGATAACAGGCGGTGAGTTTGTTGTTGATATGACAACAATAATCAACACTGATATTGATGACAAGGAGTATAGTGATAAACTTGTGAAACATCTCAAATCTGAGGACTTTTTTAATGTTTCAAAGTATAAGAAATCATTTTTTAAAATCACAAAAGCAGAACCTTACAAGGATAAAGGAAATTCAAATCTCAATTTTAAAATTTATGGAGACTTGACAATAAAGGGAATAAAGAAGCCAATTTCGTTTCCTGCCATATTAAGATTTGAAGATAATGGTATTTTTGCCCGTGCTAAATTCGCAATTGACCGAACCAAATGGAATATCAAATACAAATCAAATAGTATATTCAGCGGCCTTGGCGATAAATTCATATATGATGATATCTGGTTCGAGATGGATTTGTATTTTGGAAAATAATGAAAATTTTAAAAATGGATAATGTCAGGAGTAACTCCTGACAAGGTTTAATATCTGAACTAAATTAAGAATCTGAAGATTATAACAATTCAAGAAATTTCTCAATGTTAGAAAATAAAATAGTATTATTTTTTATCTTATTATAATCCCAGTCCCACCATTTGATTTTAAGGAGTTTTTCAATCTGTTTATCGGAAAACCTTTTTCTAATAAATTTAGCGGGAACACCTCCGACAATAGAATAAGGTTCTACATCTTTCGTTACAACAGCTCCGGCACCAACCACTGCGCCATCTCCGATTTTCACACCATCCAAAATAATAACATTATTAGCGAGCCATACATCATTGCCGATTTCAACAACGAATTTCTTATTGTCATCAATATATTTATGCTCATCAAAAAGATTTTCGCCTGTGAATGTAAAACCGGCTTGAGCCTGATTTGAAAAGAAAGCGGGATGAATTGAAACCCAGTCTTTTGAAGGGTGCATACCAAGATGTGTTCTTACGTTTTCTCCTATTGCACAAAATCTTCCTATCTTAGTTCTCGGCATAAAGGAGTTGAATGCAATGTAAGTTCCAAATCCAACTTTGGAGGCATTCAAATTCACATTATCATAAAAATAATTGTTTCCTTCAAATTCAGAGAATACATTAAAAGAAACATTTTTTCCAATAATAATATTTTTCTTTGCAAACTCATTTTTGAAGAATTTTCTCTGTTTAACTACAGCAGGGTAGCTAATTATTTTACCAATGAAAAATTTTATTTTTCTCATGCCTTTTGACTTAAATAATTTATTATTAAGAATATTTATCAAGAATAGTTTCCAACTCCTCTATGCTTTGTGGAAACAGAATAGGATTATTAGCGTCCATATTAGTTAATAAATACTGAATATCAAATTCAACATTTTCTTCTTCAATTAATTTGAAAAGTTTTATAGTTGAAATTACAATTTTTCCGACTTTTGACGCTTCAACCAAAGAGTTAGAATGAAAACCTATCAAATAATCAAAATTTTGAGTTAATAATGATGATGGTATTTTTGGCGGTATTTTTCTTAAATCGGTTTCCATAGAATAGTATTCTTGAAATCGTGGGTGTGCTTTAACAGCAATCAGATTTTTATCAAAATATTTTTCAAGTAGCGATATTATCCGATCTGTTATTTCAATATAATTTTTTTTATTAACAAAATAATCTACCACACCACCGGATAAAATAATAACTTTATAATTATCTAAATTATATTTTTCCTGAATTATTTTTCCAAGCTTGTAATAATCAATTTCAATATCAAATGATTCAGATTTAATTTGTTTTTGATATGATTCATTAATTCTAAAAGTAATTTTTTGGTAGGACATACATGCTGTTGGCTTTGTTTTGTAAATAAACCAATTAGCAAACTCATATATTGTCTTTGTAAAATTATTAAGTTTTTTTATGCTGTCATCAACATTTACAACCGGATGAAATTTAATATGATTATTTTTTGATAATTCTTTAACAAGCCAAAATTCAAATTCACAAAATGCTATAATATCTGTCGTATAAATATCACATTTTTCATATTGATTAATCAATTTCAGTGCAGCTGCTTTATGTTTATTAATATTTTTTATTTTATGAACAATTTCCAATAATTTTATTGGGAAAATACTGTAATTAGGACTCTCGTAATATAAAACATGATTTTTACCGTACAAATCAAGAAAAAAATTATATATATTTTTATCTGGTGTAAGAATATGGAACTCATTATTTTTACTCTCCAATAAAGAAATAATAATTGGAATACTAGTGTATGAGGCTGCCAAAGCTATTAACATTTAAAAACCATAATTATTATTAATCTACTAATCCCTATTCACCACTCTTCTCAATTTCCCACTTCAACAGAGTGCTTAAAGAACCTGTTCTGTTGTTGCCTCTTTGTGTCGCTGTATCATTCATTGTAAATGAACAGGCATATTCAGCCATATCAACGTACTGTCCCTTGTTGGACTGGTGGCTGATAAAATAGATATTTATATTGTATGTGCCATGTCCTATTGTTCTCACCGGAATATTAACTTTGATTTTGTAATTTCCGGGATTAAGTTCCAGAAGGGAACTTTTAGGTATATCATAAGTATCAGAGAGGAGAATTTCAGTTCCGTCTTTTATTAAAGAAAGATAACCGTATATCCCCGGAACCTGATTCCTGTATGAGCAATCCATCTCTATTGTAACAGTTTCATCACATTCGAAATTTTGTTTTACTTTTCCCTCATTATCAGTAATCCTGATTGACATTAATTGGAAATCTCTGTTGATATCTTCAACAAAATATTTTTCGGGTGATTCAAACTCTTTATAAACATTGTTTAAATATTGGTCAACAACTGAACCCGCATCAGAGTTTGCGATAAGTTTCCCTTTATTAATAAGCAGGCATCTCGAGCATAATTGTTTGATTGTTCCCATGTTATGACTGACGAAAAGAACTGTCCTGCCCTCGCTTTTAGATACTTCGCTCATTTTACCGATGCACTTCTTCTGGAATTGGGCATCGCCCACAGCAAGCACTTCATCAACAATTAATATCTCAGGTTCGAGGTGAGCCGCAACAGCAAAAGCAAGCCGCACATACATGCCCGAAGAGTATCGTTTGACAGGTGTATCAATAAATTTATCCATTTCGGCAAAGCTGATGATTTCATCAAGCTTTTTGTCTATCTCATATTTTCTCATTCCGAGTATAGCACCGTTCAGATAAATGTTCTCCCTGCCTGTAAGCTCAGGATGGAAACCCGTTCCCACTTCGAGAAGGCTGCCGATTCTACCTTCGATTTTTATTATTCCTTTTGTCGGGGTTGTAACTCTTGATAAAATTTTGAGAAGTGTTGATTTACCGGCACCGTTTGGACCTATGATTCCGAGTATTTCTCCTTTTTGTACATCAAATGAAATATCATCCAAAGCAAGGAGATGTTGTTTTAATTCTTTACTCAAAACAGTAGATTGTGTGATTAATGAATTGGGGTCTTCCTTACCTCTTGCTCTCGCCCACCAGCTCTGCAAGTCACGGTAAAGAGTACCTGAGCTGATAATACCCAGCCGGTATTCTTTGTATAAATTTTCTATTTTTATTACTGTTTCTGCCATATACTCTTAAAAATGTCATTCTGAACAAAGTGAAGAATCCCAGACTTACTATTCTTCCCATTTCTAACCTATTAAAAAGTCATTCTGAACGAAGTGAAGAATCTAATTATACCATCCATCACTTAAATCTTTCCAATCGGGATTTTGAGATTCAATTAAATCTATTTTCTTAGATCTTAACCACCCCTTTATTTGTTTTTCCCTTGCTATTGCCTCACTAATATTATTTTTTTCTTCAAAATAACAAGTTTGTTTATATTATATTTCTTAGTAAAACCCTCAAATGTTTTTATTTTATGCTCATGCACACGTCTTTGTAAATCATTCGTAACACCGACATAAAGTGTTTTTGATTTATTGGTCATAATATAAACATAATAGTTTTTATACATAACATACCACTTAAAGAGATTCTTCACTTCGTTCAGAATGACAAATTAGGTTTTACTAATTTTTCTCTCCAACAAATACCTTGCATACTCTAAATCGAGCGGCTCATCAATATCAATTGATGATTCTCTGTCCATCTGGTAATAAATTGTCTTATCTGTTATAAAATGACCTTTAGTTATCAAATCGCTGATTCGCATTAGGTATATAGCGCCGTTAAACTGATATACTCTTGGTAAATCCTGCCTCCTGTCTATTTTTGTATTTATGCCTTCTAATTTGTGTATATAGCCATTTTCGTTAACAGTAACCATCTTATATGGATTTATTACAGCTTCGCAAATTGAAATTGATGACAATGCATTGTCATCTTTCATAAATTTTTCAATAGCTTCATTTATATGAGAACAATCCCTGAAAGGTGATGTAGGCTGGAGGAGACAAATAATATCATATTCAATTTTTTCATTTTCCTTCAACCAATCCAATGCATGAAATATAGCATCATAACTCGATGATTCGTCCAATGCCAGCTCCGGAGGCCTTAGGAAAGGCACATCGGCTCCATACTTTTTTGATATTTCTGCTATTTCACCGGAGTCGGTTGTTACAATTGTTCTGTCAATCAAATCTGACTTTAACGAAGCTTCTATAGTCCAGGTGATTAATGGTTTCCCACCCAAATCAACGATGTTTTTCCAGGGGATGCCTTTGCTTCCGCCACGGGCAGTGATTAAACCGAGTATTTTTTTTCCATTAAACATAATTTTAAAACTTTTTATGTGATAATATCATTAAAAATTTTCTGATGTGGTATATTCCAAACAGCACTTCCTTTCAGTATCTGAAAAAATTTCCCTATACTATTACCGTCGCCAAATTTAAAAGAATTATTAAATTTCTTTCCTGAAATTTGTTTTATAGCGTTAAGAATTAGTTTTTCATCATCACCGATATTTAAAATATTAACTGCATTCCCCCTGTTTTTCTGTCTTGTGCCTATATTAATACATCCAATACCATAAACACAGGCTTCGCGAATTCCGGCACTTGAATTCCCGATAATAAATAAAGAATTTTTTAATAGAGTTAAAAAATATTCAAACCTAATTGAAGGGTAAATTTTGAAATTAGGATTATTTTTAAGAACCTCATATTCCTCCAATATTATTTCGGTCCCATGGTCATTATTCGGGTATATTACAACATATTTCAAACCTGATTTCATAACAGCACTGAGCATGTTTTTTACGTTTTGTCTAAGTGAATCCGGTTCAGTCGTTACGGGGTGATAAACAAGAATGGCAAACTCATTAAAAGGTATTTCATACCATTTCACAACTTCAATGATTGAAGGTATTTTATCTGAGAGCATGACATCAATATCAGGCGAACCGATAACAAAAACAGAAGATTCAATTTCACCAAGCTGAATCACTCTTTTCTTAGCATCTTCATTAGCTACAAAATGGATATGCGAGAGCTTGGTAACAGAATGTCTGATTAGCTCATCAATCGTTCCAGATAATTCCCCTCCTTCGATATGAGCGGTAAGGATGTTGTTCAATGCACCTACTATGGCTCCGGCGAGAGTTTCCACCCTGTCGCCGTGAATAATGATTAAATCCGGTTTGATATCATTTACAAATCCAGAAAAACCTTCGATTGTCCGGGAAAGAATTAAATCCATTGAATCAAAATTGCCGTGATTGTAGAATTTGAAAATGTTCTGAAAACCGCATTTTTCAATTTC
>JAKAKE010000124.1 GCA_021824625.1 Bacteroidota bacterium
ACTTTTGATGTAAGATTATCAAGCATAAACGGAGGTAATAAGCATAATGCAATTCCACGCGAATCTTTCGCTGTTGTACTTGTTTCCAGAGCAAAAGAAAAAGCTTTTTTGAAGGAAATCAAAAAATTTGATAAAATTATCAAAGAAGAATATCTAACAAAGGAACCCGGAATAAATCTATCTGCAAAGAAAACACAGAAACCTGTGAAAGTTATGACAAAAGGCTTCCAGTCTGCATTGCTGAAATCATTCTATGCAATGCCTCATGGAGTAATCAGGATGAGTCCGGATATGAAAGACCTTGTGCAGACATCAACCAACTTTGCAGTTGTCGAGACAAGAGATAAAAATGTGTATGTTTTAACAAGCCAGAGAAGCTCAGTAGCGAGTGAAAGTGTTGATATAGCCGCAATGGTGAGACACGTGCTTGAACTTGGAGGTGCGAAAGTAACTCACGGAGACGGTTATCCTGCATGGCAGCCGAATATAAATTCTCCAATCCTCAAAGAAGCTACTGCCATTTATAAGAGAATGTACGGAAAAGATGCAATAGTACAGGCAATTCATGCAGGACTCGAAACAGGGTTGATTGCTGAAAAGTATCTCGGAATGGATATGCTGTCATTCGGACCGAATCTTAAGGAAGTGCATTCACCAGCTGAGATGGTTCAGATTTCGACGACAAAGAAATGCTGGGAACTGCTGGTTGAGATAGTGAAGAATATACCACAAAAGTAGGAAGACCGAAGCCGGAAGCTGGAAGCAGGAAGTCGGAAGCCGGAAGCTGGAAGCACGAAGATGGATGCTGGAAGCCGGAAGCACTAAGATGGAAGCCGGAAGCACGAAGATGGATGCTGGATGACGGAAGAGGGGATGGAAAGATATTGGGGAGTATTTCTAAGATAATGAATGAAATTTAAATTTGAAAAATTAATTATCTGGCAAAAAGCAATGGAATATGGAGAAAACATTTATAAGTTATCTCTCAAATTCCCCAAAGATGAAATGTACAATCTTTCTTCCCAGATACGCAGAGCAGTAGATTCCATAGCTCTTAATATTTCGGAAGGTTCCATCGGGCAATCAGAATTGGAATATAAAAAATTCATTAGTTACGCAATTCGTTCTCTGGCAGAAGTAATAACTTGCTTGTACAAAGCATCAAATAGAAAATATATTTCTAAAGATGAATTTGATGAGCATTACGAATTTGCATATAGTCTAATGAATATGATGGTTGCTTTTAGAGATAAAATAAAGCTCACAACGAAGAACTGAAATACTTCATTCTTCGGGCATCGGGCTTCGAGCAATTAAAGGATAAAAATATGACACAAGCTATAGATTTAAAAAGAGAAGTACCTGCTCTGTTAAGATGGTCGGTGCTTGTAATCATTTCCTTTGCCATGTTCGGCAATTATTATATTTATGACAGTATAAGTCCATTAGCCGACCTGTTGGCAAAGGACCTGCATTTTACGGATTCGGACATTGGACTGCTACAAGGTATTTACAGTTTTCCCAATATCATAATGGTACTTATTGGCGGATTGATAATTGACCGTATAGGTACAAAAAAAGCAGCACTTATTTTTACAGTTTTAGTTATGATTGGTGCTTTTGTAACAGCACTAAAAGGCAATCTATATACCATGGCGGCAGGTCGTTTAATATTCGGTTTAGGTGCTGAATCTATGATAGTAGCTATAACGACTGTAATAGCCAGATGGTTCAAAGGCAAGGAACTTTCTTTTGCATTCGGATTGAATTTGACTGTTGCACGGCTTGGTTCTTTTCTTGCACTTAATTCACCAACCTGGGGAAAATCGTTTTACAGCAGTTGGGATGGACCTCTTTGGATTACTGTCGGAGCCGGTGTCTTTTCTGTTCTTTGTCTGGTAATATTTTATTTCATTGACCAATACTGTGATAAGAAATACTACCTTGAAAAAGAAGGTGGGCAGGATAAGGTAGTAATTAAAGAACTTTTTTCATTCGGCAAATCCTTCTGGTTTATCACACTACTTTGTGTTACATTCTATTCTGCAATGTTTCCGTTTCAAACATTTGCAATTAAATTTTTCCAGGAAGTACATGGAACATCGAGGGAAGTTGGAGGTAACCTATCCTCAATCCTAACTTTGGCGGCAATGTTCTGTACCCCATTATTCGGTTTATTAGCGGATAAAATCGGCAAGCGTTCACTGCTGATGATGTTTGGCTCATTGCTAATTATTCCTGTCTATCTTATTATGGCATATAAAGTGGATATAGCAACTCCACTTGGTCTGACGGGCTTTATAAATTTGAATATAGGTTTCATGGACATACATTCAAGTATTCCTGTTTACCTTATTATTCCGATGTCAATGATGGGTATTGCTTTTTCGCTCATCCCGGCTGTTATGTGGCCCTCTGTTGCATTGATAGTAAAACATTCAAAGTTAGGCACAGCGTATGGTCTGATGACTATGATACAAAACATCGGATTATGGGGTATGAATGTATTAATCGGAGGAGTAAATGATTGGACTCATGGATATACGACTGGAATGTGGCTGTTTTCATCGCTTGGTTTTTTCGGTTTGCTGTTTTCATTCCTACTTTGGAGAAATGAAATGGGTACTAACAGTCATGGACTTGAATTTCCGAAATTAAAAAAAGAATAAATAAATAATTTATTAAAAA
This sequence comes from Bacteroidota bacterium, assembly GCA_021824625.1. Classification (GTDB taxonomy): domain Bacteria; phylum Bacteroidota; class Ignavibacteria; order Kapaibacteriales; family UBA2268; genus XYC2-FULL-35-21. Next base: position 2,689 of record JAKAKE010000124.1, read on the forward strand.
ATAATTTTTTCTGATTTGGTTAAGATTTTATAATTTTAGGTTGATTAAAATTTCAAATTTCATAATTATGTAACATTGCACACAATCAGTGCATCTTCTTAATAAAAACCTTGATTTTAACTTTTCGATTATTTTATTGATACTGAGGTATAAGAAGGCATTTAATTAAAATCTATTATTTAACAACAAGAGATATATTATGGCAGGGAGTGTTAGACTTAGGAATGCAGCTACAATTGCATTGAAAGATTATCTCGGATTAGCCGAAGAAGAATCATTAATGGTTGTTTGCGACGAAGAATTAAGAGAAATCGGTATAATACTATATGAATGTGGCAAAAAACTTTGTTCTGAGGCAATTTATGTTGAGATGAAGCAACGTGAATTTAACGGACAGGAACCACCTGAGCCCATAGCTCACATGATGCAGCAGGTTGATGCTGTGATTTGTCCCACTTCAAAATCCATTACACATACAAAAGCCAGGAGAGATGCTTCAAAGCTTGGTGTCAGGGTTGCAACTATGCCGGGTATTACCGTCAGCACAATGGTGAGGTGTATGAATGCCGACCACGAACAAATCGTTGAACTCACCGATAAAGTTGCCGAACGGTTGAAGAAAGTAAAACATATTCGCGTTGAATCTGCATTAGGTACAAACGTAACTATGCCGATTTCTAAAAGAAAGATTTTATCATCTACCGGAGTATTGAGAAATATCGGTGAAAGCGGGAATCTTCCTTCGGGAGAAGTTTACCTTGCACCATGGGAAGAACAAACCAATGGTATTGTTGTGTTCGATGGTTCAATCGCAGGAATTGGTTTATTGAGAAACCCTATAAAGGTACATATTAAAAACGGCTACTTAGATAAAATCGAAGGAAAATCTGAAGCAAAGGATTTTGAAGAACTTCTCGGGAGGGTAGGTTCCAAAGATGCAAAAGCAGTAGCCGAATTCGGCATTGGTACGAATTATAAAGCAAAATTAACCGGCGATATACTTGAAGATGAAAAAGTATTAGGAACAGTACATTTGGCTTTTGGTAATAATATCTCAATGGGAGGAACTATTTCCGTACAAAGCCATATTGATGGTTTAATCAAAGACCCGACAGTATATTTTGATGATGAAATGGTGATGAAAGCCGGGAAACTTTTGTTTTAAAGTGTTATTATTTATTGAAGATTTATTTAGTCAATTTTTAAATGAAAATAATTTCAAGGATAAAGGTAGTAATATTACCGTCTCTTTTCGCATTTATACTATTCCTAAGCTGTGAAAAAAAAGATGAGACTATTGAAATACCATTAACAAAAGAACAGATTGATTCAATCAGGAAAGCTGATGATGAAAAAGAGATAGCCAAACATGACACTTTTCCCAAAATAAATTATACTCAGGTTGTAATAAGGGATAAAACACATCTTCAGGAAATATTTAATAAAATAAAAAATCCGAATTCTGAATTTCCAAATCTTAAAGTATTGGCGACTTTAAATCGTAAGGAGCTTAGATTTTTTGCTATTGGGCAAACCATCGTTGTTCCTGATACAATTATTGAAAACATGTTAGCATATTCATGCTTCCCTCAATATTATCCCGGTGCAAAGGAAATTAAGAAAATAATAATGGTTTCAAATAAGTTCCAGTCTTATGCCTGTTATGAATATGGACATCTTGTGAGATTTGCAGCATCAAATACAGGGAAAGAAAGAACCCAGACATACCCTGGGAGGTATGCCCTCGAATGGAAGGAAGCTGTTCACCGTTCATCTCTCGACAGTGAGTGGGTAATGCCCTACAATTTTAATTTTCATTCAGAAGCAGGAAACGCTTTCCATCAGTTCATGATGCCCGGCAGGCCTGTATCACATTCTTGCTGCCGTCAGTTTATGGATGATGCAAAGTGGCTATTTTATTGGGGGGAAGGATTTAAAAAGGATGAAAAAGGGAAGAAAATTCCAATCTCCGGAACTCCTGTTGTTCTGATTGACCATTTTGACTTTGCAAGAACCAGGGGTGGCCCCTGGCTGGATTTCAAATCGAATAAGGATAGTGTGATATCTCTTCCCGATGACCCTATGGCTGTTGAAGAAGCCCTTATACCAATGTGCCAGATACCGGAAGGCAGCCGTGGCAGCCTAAGAAATAGACAAAGGTTTGTTCATGCCGAAGACACATTACGTGCAAGAGGTGTTATAAGACCCGGTGTCAAACTTATAGTTACTGTTGACTATAACAAACTTCGCCGCCAGAAGGAATTAAAGGAAATCAGAGCAAGGGAAGCTAAATTTAAAGAAGCACAAAAGAAAAAAGAAGCTAAATTGTTGAATTAATAATATTTTGAATGAAAAACCAAAAATTAATTCTCAAATTCATTTCTTAATTTTGACAATTAAATTTATCCGTTATCAATTTTAAATTATTAATTTTTCTATGTCATGAGGTTTACTTGAAAGCCTGGAAAGCTGAATTATTCTTATTGATGATGACATTCATCTGGGGAGGGACATTCCTTTTTACTAAAGTTGGAATGAACTTCACTTCACCGGCTTTATATGTTATAATCAGGTATTCAATTGCCCTCACTATTTGCCTGATTATTTTCGGAAAAAATTTAAAGGCATTAAACCGGCAAACTTTAATTAGTGGAATTGTATTAGGTTTATTTCTCGGGGGGGGATTTTTATTACAAACTTTAGGTTTGAAATATACAACAGTTTCCAAATCTGCATTCATTACAGGTGTTTCTGTTGTTTTAACCCCGATTGTATATTGGTTTGTTGAAAAAAGAAAAATCAGTTACTGGCAAATTAGCGGAGTAATTATTGTTACTGCCGGATTATGGATATTTACAAATCCAAAGTTTGATAATATTAATATTGGTGATGTGCTCACTCTGGCTTCAACTTTTTTCTGGGCATTTTATATTACCTATATGGATGTCTTCACGAAAGGGAAAAGCGATTTTAAGGAAACAAGCCTTATTGTGATTTTTCAATTTGTAGCTGCATTGCCCTTGTCATTAATTTATTTTCTTGCATTTGAATCTTCAAACATATTTTTAGTCTTTAGTAAAGAACTATTATATTCTTTGATATATAATGCAATTTTAGCTTCCTTTTTTCTTACAATTATTCACACAAGTGTCCAGAGATACACTACTCCTGTAAAAGCTGCACTGATATTTTCCCTTGAGCCTGTGATAGCATCATACCTTGCATTTTTATTTTTAAATGAGTTCATGAATACAATCGAATTCATTGGTGCAGCCATACTTTTGTTTGGTATTCTTATATCAGAAACCGGGGAGTATTTCATCAGCAAAATCTTTCCAAAACACTCTTAAGTCAATTAGGTATTAATTTAAAATTTTCAAATTTTATTTTTCAATAAATTTTTTAATATTAAATTTCAAAATATAAAAACATCTATTAGTTTGAATATTTTAAAATTTTCATTGAAAATTCATTTTAAATCTCAAATTTCAAATTGTAAATTATAACTTCCTGCATATAACCAATTCTTTCATTAGAAAAATTATTTTCATACTGATTGTAACTTTTTTCCTGTTCAATGTGTTTTTATATTTAGAATGTATTTGGCGCCTACTCTACATTCAATAAATAAACAGGCTGTATTGCACAGTCTTATTATAAATTATTGATTGTTTGGAAGGAGTATGCAAATGAAAAAGATTCTATTGGCGATTCTCGCAGTAGCACTCATAACATTACTTATCAGTGCAGCACAATTCGGCATCATAAAAGGTGTCATTCTGGATGAAAAAGGAAAACCCGTCATTGGTGCAACCGTTAGAGTTGTTGGTACACCAAGAGGTACTTATGTTAAAAATAAAGACGGAAGTTTTACAATTGTAAATGTCCCGATTGGTAATTACAAACTTGTGGTAAATGCCGTCGGATATGCAAAATATGAAATGAACATTTCTGTGGCTGAAGGAAAAACTGAAGAGGTTAAGATTGTGATGGTAGCTTCATCAATTCAAAAGGATGAAATTGAAATACGTTCTTCAAAAGTGATGATACATAATACATGTATTGGCTCAAAAAGTAGTCAGGGTTATGGAGGTGTTAGTGGGTATGCACCAGCAACCTACCAACAGGGATATTTCAACACCGAAGCTTATGATAGAATTTATGATAATGAATTTAAAGAAACTATATCTGAACCACTTTCAACTTTTTCGATTGACGTTGATAAAGCGTCATATAGTAATGTTAGAAGATTTATTAATAGCGGAAGCCTGCCTCCTGAAGATGCAGTCAGAACTGAAGAGCTTGTCAATTATTTTTCTTATGATTATCCCCAACCAACAGGTGATGTACCTTTCGCAATTCATACTGAAATGGCAGAATGCCCGTGGAATAAATCAAATAAGTTAATTCATATTGGCTTGCAGGGGAAAAAAGTTCCACTCGAAAACATACCACCCGGAAATCTTGTTTTTCTTATTGATGTTTCAGGCTCTATGCAGGATTATAACAAACTTCCTTTAGTGAAATCTGCTTTAAGACTTTTGATTGAACAATTAAGACCACAGGATAAAGTGGCGATAGTCGTATATGCCGGTGCTGCCGGACTGGTTCTCAATTCAACACCGGGAAGCAAGAAAAATGAGATTATCGAAGCAATTGAAAAACTTGAAGCGGGAGGAAGTACAGCCGGTGCTGAAGGCATTAAGTTAGCTTATGAAGTTGCAAAAAAGAATCTGATTAAGAGTGGAAATAACAGAGTTATACTTGCAACTGACGGTGATTTTAATGTGGGTGTATCGAGCGACGGAGAACTTACAAGGATGATTGAAGATAGAAGAGATGACGGAATATATCTAACAGTTCTCGGTTTCGGAATGGGTAACTACAAAGATTCCAAGATGGAAAAACTTGCTGATAAAGGAAATGGTAATTATGCTTATATTGATAATATACTCGAAGCAAAAAAAGTATTTGTCAATGAGCTTGGCGGAACACTCTTTACTATTGCAAAGGATGTGAAAATTCAGATTGAGTTTAATCCTGCTCTCGTTAAGGAATATCGTCTAATAGGTTATGAAAACCGATTGCTGAATAAAGAAGATTTCAATGATGATAAAAAGGATGCCGGTGAGCTTGGTTCAGGCCATACTGTAACCGCATTGTATGAAATTGTTTCTGTTAATGGTGATAAAGGTAACAGTTCAAATAAAGTTGACCCTTTGAAATATCAATCTTCAAATGTTAATAATAATTCATATAATACAGATGAAATTGCAACTGTGAAATTCAGGTATAAAGAGCCTGACGGCACTCAAAGCAAGTTAATTGTTAATACATTGAAAAATGCAGATAATAAATTGAGTCAATCATCCGAAAATTTCAGGTTTTCCTCTGCTGTTGTCGAATATTCAATGTTATTGAGAAAATCCAAATTTGTTGGTACATCAACTTATGATGAAGTAATCAAACTTGCAACAGGAGCAAGGGGGCAGGACAGGGAAGGCTACCGTGCTGAATTTATCAGGTTGGTAGAGGCGACAAAGGTGTTATCTGTGGCGAGTAAATAAAATAGTTTTGAGTGTTGAGTGTTAAGTTTTGAGTGTCGGATGGAGGGGCAGAAAATTTTCTGCTCCTACATATTCTAATTACAAGAACATCATTTTCAGTTCTACATATAATATTATATATACACAAAAATTTCCATCCCTCATATTTTTTAAACCTGCATAATACCTATTTTTGTAAGCTAATCGTCAATAAATAATTAAGAAATGTATATTTTAATTAAAGTTTAAAATCAAGGGAAAGAATTTTATTAAAAGAAAGGAAAAAAAGAATGAATACATATAACTGCGATTTGGTTGTTATCGGGTCAGGGCCCGGGGGATATGTAGCAGCTATAAGGGCATCCCAGCTTGGATTGAATACTATTTGTGTGGAGAGAGACAATTTGGGTGGAGTATGCCTGAATTGGGGATGTATCCCTACAAAAGCATTGCTGAAGAGTGCAGAATACAGGAATTTTATTAATAAATCAGCAGATTTTGGCTTTGAAATAAAAGATTTTTCTGTTGATTTCACTAAAGTAATTCGCAGAAGCCGCGATGTTGCAAATAAAATGTCAAATGGTGTTGGGTTCTTATTTAAAAAATATAAGGTTCAGCAGGTCAAAGGTAATGGATTTATTAAATCAAAAGGAATAGTTGAAGTTAAGGATAATGACGGAAAAGTTACTGACATTATTAATTGTAAGAACATACTGATTGCAACAGGTGCGAGACCCAGAATGGTAAAAGGAATTGATGTTGATTATAAAAAAATTATTACAAGCACCGAAGCAATGATTCCAAAAGAAATTCCAGCGTCAATTATTATTATGGGTGCCGGTGCAATAGGTGTTGAATTTGCTTATTTCTATAATGCATTCGGTACAAAAGTAACTATTGTCGAGATGTTGGATAGAATTTTACCAATAGAAGATGTTGATGTATCGAATGAATTAGCACGAAATTTCAGAAAATCCAAGATTGAATTACTGACCGGCACAAAGGTTCTCTCTGCTAAAGCTAAGAGTGATGGGGTAGAAGTAAAAATTCAAAAAAAGGACGGAAAGGAAGAAGTCCTGACTGCCGACATTGCATTGAATGCAATCGGTATTCAGGCAAATATCGAGAATTTATGGAATGACAGTCTTGGAATAAATCTTGAAAAAGGGTTTATTAAAGTTGATAAATTTATGAAGACAAACGTTGATGGAATTTATGCTATCGGTGATGTTGCAGGCCCGCCCTGGCTTGCTCATAAAGCATCGGCAGAAGGTTTGGCTGCTGTCGAATATATAGCCGGACATTCTTCGGAAGTTATTGATTACAATAACATCCCGGGTTGTACATACTGCCAGCCCCAGGTAGCCAGCATAGGATTGACTGAAGCAAAAGCTAAGGAAGCAGGATACGAAGTTAAAATCGGAAAATTTCCATTCACTGCTAATGGCAAGGCGAATGGTATCGGAGAAGCTGTAGGATTTATAAAACTTGTTCTTGATGCTAAATATGGAGAGATTCTGGGTGCGCACATGATTGGACCGGATGTTACAGAAATGATAGGTGAAATCGGTATAGCCAAGACATTAGAAGCTACGGGGAAGTCAATTTTCAAGACGATACATGCACATCCCACACTGAGTGAAGCTATAATGGAAGCCGCAGCTCAGGCTTACGGAGAAACGGTGAACATTTAATTACGAATTACGAATGAAGGATATATTTTTAATTATTCACTATTCATTATTCACTATTCACTAAAATGATTGTTGTTGAAGATTGGGGATTAATTGAATACAAGGAGGCATGGGATAAACAAAAGGTGTTTGCTGATGAGGTTTTGCACAGAACAAGAAAAAGTACACTTGTGCTTTGTGAGCATCCTTCAGTAATCACAATTGGCAAATCCGGAACTGAAGGTAATATAATCCCAAAACCTGAATTTTTAAAGCATAAAGGTATTGATGTCTTCAATATTGACAGGGGAGGAGACGTTACACTACATAATCCCGGCCAACTTATCGGATATCCTATATTCAATCTGGCTGATTTCAAACAGGATTTACACTGGTTTCTGCGTGAAATTGAACAATGTATAATTGAATTATTAGAATCATATAAAATATCAGCAAGCCGGGTAGAAGGTTTAACAGGTGTTTGGATTGATGGACAAAAAAAGATTTGTGCAATAGGATTGCACTGCTCACGCTGGATAACCTCGCATGGCTTTGCACTTAATATACATAACAATCTCAATGAATTTAATTATATAGTTCCCTGCGGCATTAAAGATAAAGATGTAACGTCAATTGAAAAAGAACTTGGCATAAGAATTGAGATTTCCGATATTAAGCCGAAATGTGCAGAAATGTTTGAAAAGCATTTTTAACAGAAAAAACTTGTTTTTTTTTGTAAAAGGTAGTAAATTTGCTAACGTTCTTTAAAATAAGTGGGAATAGCTCAGTTGGTAGAGCACAACCTTGCCAAGGTTGGGGTCGCGAGTTCGAGTCTCGTTTCCCGCTCGATCCCCCGATTTATCGGAGGGTCACTTCCTCTTTATGCTGCATGCCTTGCCGTCAAGTCCCCCCGATGGCGAGGCATTTTTTTTAATTACGATTTGCGAATTACGAATTGAATTTAGAAGATGGAGTATTATAATAAAATAAACTTTTATAAAACACGTTAACACAACAGAATATGTATTTTGCAATTGATAAATTTTTTATTAAATTGAAATTGTTAACTTTTTCATCATAAAATATTTTCTGTTATTTATCGAAGAATTGCTACTGTTGTAAAGTGGATTGGTTTTTATTGAACTGTCAATTTAATGCATAGAAATTGTGTGTTTAAAGAGGTAATGTATGCAATTCCTGATAAATAATAAGTTAACATATATTGCTATTATTGTATTAATAGCCCTAAACTTGCACTTATCGTACAGTCTTGCAAATAGTAATAATACTTCAGATAAATCCGGGTGGAAAATTATTAAATCTACACCGGATGAACTTATTTTATCATTCACACCCAATTTACTTGGATTTGATACTATATTCACCATTGATGGGAAGCAAACATTACTTCCTGTTATCGAGGGAGCTTTTTCAAATCAAACTCAACCCGGAATTCAATCGGAATTAATTTCTAAACAAAATATTTCAATACCCGGGCCGGATTCCTATCAGATTGTAGATATAAAAGTTGGTGGATTGAGAAAATTTAATGGTATAATTTCACCTGTGCCTGACCGTACATCAAAAAAAGATGCACAGGAATATTTTATCAATCAATTATTTTACAAAGCTTATAAACCCAATTGGGTTGGTATTAAATACGAAGGAATTGCAAGGGACAGGCATATAGCGGGCTTGAGTGCAACTGCAGCCAAGTACAATCCTGAAGAGAATGTAATTGAAATTCCGGAGAAAATTACAATAAGAATAAAATTTAATGCACATCAATCAGGACTAAAAATTGGAAATAATAATGATCCGATGTCAGCGATTTCTTCAATCAATTATTATTCTGGAAATTATTGGACGATAAAACCTGAGATTCTTGGCTTAGCTCAGAATGACAAACAATATTTCTATGATAATAAAAAGGACAATGGAAATAAAATTCAGGCTGAAGGTAAATGGGTGAAAATCACAATAGAGAATGAAGGTATATTCAAAATTGACCCGGGTATGCTTTCTCAACTGGGTGTCAGCATACCAAAAGAAGAAATTTCAACGATTAAAATATATGGTAATGGCGGTGAAGAGCTTAGTGAGAGAGTTTCAGACGCCCAAAAAAATAAAATGAACGGGCAAGAGATAATTGTTGATACAAATGGAGACGGAACTCTTGCTCAAATTCTGTTTTATGGAAGTCCCGCATCAGGTTTTAAATTTGATTCCCTTTCCTCGAAATTCAGCCATTATATCAATCATTACAGCAAAAACAATTATTATTTAATGACATGGGGCGGGGATTCCGGGAAACGTGCAACAGCAATTACTCCACCAACAGGAGTAGTAAAAAATAAGCCTTTATCATATACTAATCGAATCTTTTTTGAAGAAGAATTAACCAATGCTTTCAAAGGTGGTTCAGGCAGAACCTGGTTTGGCGGAAGTCTTTTACCAAGAACATTCATAACAAAGCTTAATAACCTCGATAGGACAGGCGAGATTAAATACAGAATTTCTGTTGCTCACAGGGCAGATTCACCGGGTTATTTTTCTATTTCAGAAAATACAAAAGAAATTATAAAAGCTAATTTAATACCTAACTACGGGAAATATGTAGATGCTACCCGTACAATTCAGGAAACTGCCATACCCGCATCTGATATTGCAACCGGTGATTTAAGTACCCTGAAATTCTCTTATGTGAATCCTAATGGCGGAAGCAATTCAACGGGCTTTTTCGATTTCTACGAAATAAGTTACCCGAGATATTTTGTACCAATAAATGATGAAATCAGTTTCTTCTCTGAGCCCGTTTTATCAGGATTAACAGAATTTTCAATTAATGGGTATTCGGGTTCAAACATTTTAGGATTTGATATCTCTGATTTGAAATCACCGAAACAATTAACAAATGTTTCCTCAACGGGAGGTATGTTTATATTCAGTGTAAACCTTGATTCAAACAAGCCTCACCGATATTATATTTCATCGGCAATCAAAACCCCTAAATTAGAATTAACAGAATCAAGTAATCTCAGGCAAAATTCCGAATCAGCAAATGTCATTCTTATATGTCATCCGAGCCTGTATAATTCAGCTATGAAGTATAAAGCATACAGGGAATCGCATGATACATTGAAAGTATTTGTGGCAAGAACCGATTATATATTTAACGAATTTGGCAGTGGTGTCCCTGACCCGACTGCTTTACGCGACTTTATTGCTTATGCCTTTACAAATTGGACAATAAAACCTTCTTATGTGATTTTGTGGGGTGATGGCCATTACGATTATAAGAACATAACTTCAAATAAAACAAATTACATCCCGCCTTATGAAAGCGAAGATAATACTGATTCTTTTGATGCAGTGAGTTCATATACTTCGGATGATTATTTTGCAAGGGTGTTCGGGGACGATAGACTGGTTGACCTCGGAATTGGGAGAATAACAATAGACTCCGATGAACAGGGTGAATTGATTGTTAAAAAAATTGAAAATTATGAAACAGGTTCATCCAAGGATACATGGAGAACATGGGTTACTCTTATGGCTGATGATAGTAAAAGTGACGGATGGGATGGTGATATACACTCAAACCAGTCTGAAACTTTATCAGAATCATATATTCCCGAAGAAATGAGGCAAAAGAAAATATATCTGTCTGAATACCCGCCCGAAAACATTTCCGGCGGCACGAGGAAGCCAAAAGTTATGCAGGATATGATTTCCTGGATTAATACTAACGGAACATTAATGCTTAACTGGATTGGCCATGGTAATCCGAGGGTATGGTCACACGAAGAAGTATTTGAAAGAAGTCAAACAATACCCCAGTTGACAAATTTTGATAAACAATTCTTCTTAGTGGCTGCAACATGCGATTTTGGGCGTTTTGATATGCCGGACATTTATAGCGGAGCAGAAGAACTTGTTGATAGTAAAATCGGAGGTGCTATTGGGGTTCTTGCTTCTACAAGGGCTGTAACATCGGGTGCTAATGCTTCATTTACTTATTTATTTTATCAAAAACAATTTACCAGAAATCCGGTTACAAATCGCTATAATAGATTGGGTGATGTGATGTTTGCCCTGAAGCAGGAAAAGAATTCCGACAATGATGAAAAATATCTTCTGATTGGCGACCCGACAATTAAATTGTTAATACCCGATTATACAGTTAGTATTGATTCTATTAATGGTGTAGGAGTTAAAAACAATGACACTCTTATACAGGTTAAAGCACTTTCGAGCGTTCATTTGTCCTGTTCAATTTTGAATCTCGATAATCAAACAATAGCAACTGATTATAACGGAATTGCAACCATAAGCATTTTGGATGCTGATGTTTTTATAAAGGCTCTCGATATTGACGGAACAATTGCAGACATAAAAAAAGAGGGTGGCGCTCTTAACGTCAACTCTGCCATTATTCAAAACGGAAAGTTTGAAGCAAATTGCATCATCCCTAAGGATATCAGCTTTTCTTATCAAAAAGGAAGAATATTTGTTTATGCAAATTCTGATAAAGGACTTTATGCTAAAGGTATATCGAGGTCATTTATAATAGGAGGTGTTGATTCTACCCAGACAAACGACGGTGTTGGCCCTCAGATAGCTTTATATCTCGATTCCCGTACCTTTATACCGGGTGATATCGTTCAGAAAGTTCCTCTGCTTATTGTTGATTTATTCGATAACAGCGGCATCAATACAACCGGTTTGGGTATTGGCCATAGAATTGAAGCATGGATTGACGATAACCCCAATGCTATTGATTTAACTGATAAATTTGTTACTTTTCCCGGAGACTTTAGAAAGGGTTCTGCCGAAGAATTTTTATTCAATCTAAGATCCGGTGAACATACTGTTAAAGTCAGGGCTTGGGATGTCTTCAACAATTACAGCGTTGCCCAGACTAATTTCAGGATTATGCCTGAAGATAGTTTAATCATTTTATCAAATATTTTAAACTTCCCGAATCCGGCGGATATTAATACTATATTCAGTTTTAATCATAACATTACTCCTCCATTTTTTGCAGAAATCAAATTATATAATGTTATTGGTAAAGAAATTGCTGTTATTTCGGAGGATGTGAATACGGCTCATACTGCCGAACTAAACTGGGATTGCAGGGATAATTCAGGTGGGGGACTGCCTGTTGGTATTTATTTTTATAGAATTTATGTTGAGACCAAAAAGGGTTACACAGGACAGGCAACAGGTAAACTGACAGTTTCTCATTAAATTGTTAATAAATTAATTATATATTTAACACGTTATTCAAATTATAAAAATTAAGAAAGAAAAAAAGAAATTTATAAATCGGAGGATGATTCAAAATGATTAATCAAAGAAAATTCAAAATGCTATGGCTCGTTTTAATTCTGTCGGGCTTTTCAACTGCCAACCTATTTGCTCAGGCTGGAGGAGCCGCAGTACCATTCCTGTTAATATCGCCGGATGCGAGGGGCAGCGGCATGGGAGAAGTAGGCACTGCCATAGCAGACGATATTAATGCCGTATTTTGGAATCCTGCCGGCCTAGGTTTCCACGGCTACATCGAAGATGAATATAAAACCGAAAGTGACAGAACTCCATACAGGCAGGTATCACTTACTTTTTCAAAATGGCTGCCTCAGTTCAATGCCGACCTGTTTTACAGCTATCTTACTTTAGGCCAGTATTTTGAAGATTTGGATGGAACTGTTGCTTTTAATTTTACTTTTATGAATCTTGGTGAATTTACGAGAACTCATGAATCAGGTGTTGTTCTCGGTAAATTCATATCAAATGAGTTTGCCATGGGATTGTCTTATGGCACTATTATAGCAACCGATTTATCACTCGGTTTCCAGATTAGGTATATCCAGTCAAACCTTGCTCCGGCATCTCCCGGACAGCAGGGTGCCGGTACAGGTAACAGTGTTGGTTTTGACCTTGGGTTCTTGTGGAAGCCACAGAACCTCAATATTTTCGGATGGGATGCTCAGGATTTATTATCCCTTGGATTTAATCTGCAAAATGTCGGACCCAAGGTAACATATCGAAACGAATCTGACCCACTGCCAACTTCATTAAGGATGGGTGCCGCATTCAATCTTGTTAAAGATGAGTTCAATGACTTAAAAGTATCATTTGATATTTCAAAATTATTAGTCAGAAGGCAAGTTAATTTTATTATTGATAGCACAGGTGATACAACCGGCTATGTGTCAAGCTCCGACCCGGTACCAACATCATTAATAACAGGGTGGAAGAATCCCGGTGTCGAGTTTTCGGTAGGTACCGAATATTGGTATGAAGGACTTGTTGCTCTCAGGGCCGGTTACTTTTATGAACCTACCAGGCTGGGCGGCAGAAAATTCTGGAACTTCGGTGCCGGTGTCAGATACGACATATTCAGACTCGATTTCAGCTTTATAAACACAATCGAAGAGAATCATCCTCTCGCTAATACTATGAGATTTTCTTTGATGATTGATTGGGATTAGAATTTTATAGTTAATTTTTAAGAAAATAATTTAAGGGGAATTTAATTCCCCTTTTTTTTATGCATGACATGAACAATTTCTAAATGTGTCATCAACAGCAATTTGACAAGTTCGGGACAAGCTCTGTCAGAGCATTTTCTTAAATCAGCATCAATTTTAAAATTGTCATCCTAAGATTGTCAAAAGATGAAAGTTAAATAATCATAAATCAAAAAATAAAAATTTCCTTAGTCTTTGAGAATTTATTTAAATACTTATTTCTTTTCAGTCTGAACATAGTCAAAGACTGGGCTGCACAATGTTTTTTTTGAATTCGAATAGATTCAATGGCACATCAATTCCGTATATTTTTTTCCCAGTAATTTTTGTCAGGCAAACACTTACAAAAAAATCAGGATTTGACTGATACCCTGTAATTCTTTTCATCTTTACCTTTGCATAAGAAAAATTATATAAATAACATGGACTTTAAATGAAATGAGAATAGAAGTGAATGAAATATTTGACACAACAGTTATAAACCTTTTTGTAAATATATTTTTTAATAATTGACGGAGGTTTTATGTTATCAAATAAATTTTCAAGTTTAATATTGCTTTGGTTTGCATTGACAATATTCGGATGCAGCGAAAATTCTACGAGTGTTAATGACAATCAAAAACAAATTCCGACAACGATTGAAAGCCCTTGTGGTGAACGTTATTTCGATTTATATATTGATAGGATAACATTAGCCGGATTTGTAAGAGTGGCTAATGACCTGGATAATATTTATATTACCTATACTTTAGACGGTAATTATTTGGCTGAACCGGGTAAAATGTACGTTTGGTTAGGCAAAACTGCTCCTACGAAAAGAGGAAATCCGAAGCTATATCCTTTCCGTTCAGCTAACAGCGATTACGTAAGCACTTATTCCTTTACGCTGCCTCTGTCTGATATACAACAGTACATTAACAGTGGAACATTCTATTTTATGACTTTTATTTCTGTTGTTACACCCGACGGAGGCGGTTATAGCTCTCCCAGTGATGGCTTTAGTGTGGATATAGTAAAAATAAAATCAAAAGGTGCCTGGTATGGATTTAATAATTACACATTACAGGATTGCGGTGCACAATAGATATGGATATGATGGAGAGAAAATTTATTATAATGTCATTTGATAAAAAGTTGAAGTACTGCGAATACTTCATTTATGGCTGGGACAGGAGTTTTTTATTTAACAATTTTGCCAACTGTAATAATGGAAAACACTGTTCCACCCGATTTTTACGTTCTTTATAAGATAGATTGAAATTTAAACCTAAACCCTTCGTTTTCATGGCTCTATCGGAGGGTCAAATCCCCCCCCACTCTGCAAAGAGGGGGGGAAGTGGGAAGAAAAATAAATTATGAAAATTAAATTTTGAATTGTTGTTTGAAAGTTATGTCGGGAGTGAAAAAAGGGTAGAGTTTTTCTCATTATTGCAAAAAAAGTGTTCCCTTTTAAAACCGAAAGTAAATCTCGAAAAAATAATTATTGTGGATTCATTGGATGATACTGCGAATCCACAGACTGTCAATTCGTGCCTGACACGTAATCAATGACGGTCACTATGAGCACTTCGGCAATCTTAGGACAGGCCCGTCGATTTGTCAAAATCCCCCACCCCTATTCATTAGGGATGGGGGGTATTTTTTTTCTACTATCTAAATATTGGTTCGAAAAAAAAATTTAAAACAAACACCTTGAATCCAATCTTTAAATAATTAACTCATGCTACGCAAAAGTTATTATTTCTCTTTGAAATAATTTTCAATTTTCAATTTTGTAATTTTCAATCAATTTTGCAATATTTAAAGTTAAAAAAGAAATGGGCTTTTCAATTTTTTTGCTTATTAATAAATTGAAATCATTAATTATTTTATAAATTAAATATTTTGAAAATTTGTTCATTACAAATTCAATGAAAATTACAAAATTGAAAATTCTATTATGCTGTGTAACATGAGTAATTAATAATCATATCGTAGAGCATTTCAGGAACTCATAGAAACATGCATTATGATAATAATATTTGCAATTTTTTAAAAAAAAAGGCAGCATGGATTTCTCCAAACCGCCTTTCTCCCGGAACGAAATATTTTATCTTATAATATTCAACCTCATTGTTCTCATTATACCCTTTGCGTTAAGAACACAAATATATGTGCCGGTCCCGCAGATTTTACCGCTGTTGTCAGTGCCGTCCCATCTGATTGAATTTGTGCCGTTTGAAGCACTTGTTCCGTTAAATAAAATTACAGGATTGCCGAGCAGGTCATAAATTGCTACATGGTATAAGCTTTGAGATTCTGTTTCAAAAGTTATATACACTTCATTTGCCGATGGATTAGGATAACCCAACAATTTCCACGTTAATAATTCAGAATCCTCGATACCTGAAACCACTGCTATTCCATTCAGCATTACCGGAATGCTGTCAGACATATTTCTGATATAGATATTCATTTGGGCAGTTGCCAATCCAGCCGATACAGGATTAAATGAAACATTTATATCTTGCGAGCCGCCTGATTCAATTGTAAAGGGCGCAGCCGGGGATTCAACATTGAAGAATGAAGCACCGGTTCCGGTAATATCCATCTGCAATATTTCAATATCCACATTGCCCGTATTTTTCAAAGCGAATGTACTTTGAATCGGATTATTTGTGTTTGTTGTATCGAAATTCACAATAGGTTTTGAAACAGTTGCTATGACCACGCCGCCAAATCCTGATAATATGACCGAAGTATCCCTATTGGAATTACTTGTAAAATTCAATAATGCTGTTTTATTTCCTCCTGAAGCAGGGCTGAACCTGAGTGAAACACTCTTGGTTTCATTGGGCTGTAATGAGAATGGTGAAAAAGCACCTATTATTGAAAACTCGGCACTGTTATTACCTGAAATATTCATTCCTGTAACATCAAGCTTAGCCGTACCGGTGTTCTTTATCAGGGTTGCAAGTGTTGTGTCTCCGGAATTGCCGACAATGACTGAATCAAAGTTTATAATATAAGTACTGACTGTGATATGTGGGCCTTCTCCGAGAGGCACAACAGTTAACTTGACTGAGACACTTGTGTCTTTCCCGCAATCGTTTGCAACGATACAATCATAATTACCGGAATCAGCCAGCTGAACATTAGTCAGAGAAAGAGTTGATGCAGTTTTTCCGGCAAGATTATTATTATTCTTTCTCCACTGATATCCGGTGGCACTGTTAGCTGTTATCGAGAATGAAGCGTTCCCTCCTGCATCTACCTCCCGAGCCTCTGGTTGGTTCAGAATAAATGGTGCCTCGTTAACAGTGAGCAAAGCCTTGCGACTGCTTGTTGGAGGTGTACAGCTATTGCTGATTACGACATAATAATTACCGGCATCATTTAAACTAACGGATGCTATACTATATGCCGGTGAATTTGAGTTTGGAATTTCAATGTCATTCTTGAACCACTTATATGTATTGTTTAATCCTGATGCCTGAACATTAAACGAAGCAGGTTTTCTTACACATACCTGGATAGAATCAGGTTCGGCTGTAATAACCGGTGCAGTGTTAATAGTTAATACTGCCGGTTGGCTTGTCTTTGCAGGTGTGCATTTACCGGAGACTTCGACTGTATATTGTCCGTAATCTGTTGTCTGGACATTGTTAATTGAATATGTCGCAGCCGTAGCTCCGCCAATATTAGTGCCATTTTTCTTCCATTGATATGTAATATTTGTTCCAACTGCAGCAACTGTAAAACTTACGTTCCCGCCTTTGCAAACATTCTGTGATTGGGGCTGAGAAGTGATTGAAGGAGTAATATCAACCGTCAATGTTGCAGGATTACTTGTTGCAGGGCTACCACATGCACTGCTGACAACACAATCATAAACGCCTGCGTCGCTCGCTTTGACCGATGCAATGGAATAGGTGCTGGCAGTTGCTCCACTGATATTTGAGCCGCCTTTTCTCCATTGATAAGTTAAACCGCCACCTGTCGCTGTTACAGAAAAAGAAACGGGTCTTTCTGTGCAGGTTGTTTGAGATTGAGGTTGTGCGGTTATGGATAATCCTGATGCAATTGTGAAATTTGCATTAGATTCATCTTTTCTGTTTGTGTTTGATTCATCAGTAACTTTGATTTTATATTGGTTACCGGCAATTTGTCCTGAAGGAATATCCCATAACCAGCTTCCTGTAGCGGCAGAAATACCTGAAGTAAGAAGTGAATATGAACTTCCTCCATTGCTTGAAATTTCAATTTTAACAGTAGTTATTCCTAACGAAGTCCATGTGATGTTATGAGCCGTGCCAGCACACCATGATTCGCCGCCGTTTGGAGAAGAAACTGTTATCCCAGCTACTGTTACCTGTTGTAATGTCATCCAATTCCATATATCACCGGAGTCGTTTGAATAATTATTATTAACTGCATTACCGATTGCTCTCAAATAATAAATTCCGGGTGTTGGAGGTGTAGTCCATGTAAAATTGACTGTTACTTGTCCTCCTGATAACATCAAGGCATCAGTATGTGTAAGTTCACCGCCTATATTTTGCAAACCTGTACCTGGAGTTAATGAACCTGCATTTGTTTCACCTGTTTGTGATGTTTTAACAGCGATATTAACTCCGCATGCAGGTTGGCTTGCATTGGCTACAATAACAGAAAAGGAATTAGTGGAATTTGGGTCGAACACATAGCTTCCGCTTCCACTGGAATTCGTAACTGTTACAGATGAATTTGCACCTGAACTATGACAGGAACATCCACCCGAAGTAGTTGACGTTTTTCCTGTCATGCCGGCTCTATGTGCATATAAACCGATGCTAAACCATACAGCTAAAACTGACAGGATGATAAGATATTTGGTTTTCCAAAATCGTTTTTTTTGTTTTTCATTTGTATAAACATTCATAACACTCCCCTTGAATAATTTATAAAAAGTTAATTATAACTAAATTTATATTTAGTTAATCCTATTTTTAATTATATCAGACTATTAGTATTAATTTTTATTTTTAATACTTAAAAATATTTTTTTAGATTTTAATAAAATAATTTGTTGGACATAGGTTGCATCACTATGCATGTAATACTCTGTTTCAGTTGAATATGAATTAATGAAATTAATGATTTATTGGGTGCTGATGAAAACAGAATGAATATCATCACCACTCATATCTGAGGATATGAGTTTTAAATTTGTCGCATAAGCAAGCCGGTTGATGTTGAATTTTTCAAATGAGTGAATACCATCTCCGATTATTTTTGGTGCTGTGAAAATATGAAGTTCATCAATTAAATTTGAGCGTGCAAATGATGAAAATATGTCTGCTCCTCCTTCGACCAGAACCGAGCCGATACGATAGTCGGAATAAAGTGATTTAAGAATTTCTTTCAGATTCATCCTAGAATCTTCATCTTCTTCGACTGCTAATATGTTGATGCCCGCGGCTCTTAAATTTTCTGCTTTTTTGGAATGTCTGTAATTCTCATGGCAAACTATTATGACTTTAAACTTTTCATTGTCACTGAATACTTTATTGGATTGAGGCAAAGAAAGTTCAGAATCAAGAATGACTCTATATGGGTTTCTTCCGGTGACATCACGGACAGTCAATGTCGGATTATCAATCTCGGCAGTTCTTCTTCCAATAATTACAGCATCGACAAAAGCTCTTAAATGATGAGTACGCTTACGGCTCTCTTCGCCGGAAATCCATCGTGATTCACCTTTTGAAGTTGCAATACAACCATCAATTGATTGAGCCGCTTTCAGAATGACATAAGGAAATTCTGTTGTAATGTGCTTTATGAAAAACCGGTTCAACCAACGGCATTCATTTTCCAAAACGCCTGAAATAACTTCAATTCCTGCATTAATCAGTATATCAATACCTTTACCGATTATAAGCGGATTAGGGTCTTTTATACCGATAATTGCCTTTGAAAACTTTTTTTCAATTATTGCAGTAGTGCATGGTGGAGTTTTACCATGATGGGAGCATGGCTCAAGGTTAATGACCAGGGTACTGCCGGTAAGGTCAATTCCAATGGCATTGTCAATTGCATCTATTTCAGCATGTTTACCGCCAAATTTATGGTGCCATCCTTCTGCTACAACTTCATCGTTTTTAATTATAACAGCACCAACCAAAGGATTAGGAGAGACATGTCCTACCCCCTTAAGAGCTAACGTGACAGCTCTTTTCATGGCTTGTTCGTTTGAAGTTGTTATTGATTCCAGTTTAACCTCATTGATGTTGTATAAGGCATTGGTTTTGCAGGTATAGTCATTTTCAAAGTATATTCTCCGGCAATTAGTGGAATTTGATTTGATGTTTTACCATTCCATTCAATTGTATATTTATGAGTTTCTCCTTTTGATACGGGTAGTACAGGATTGACAACCTGGAGAAAATTTTGTCCATAACCTGAACTCCAAACAATATGCCCTTTTTGATTTAGAATATCTACCCTGAATATTTCGGATGTCGGTATATATTCATTTTCTACCGTTTTAATCCGTTTGGCAATTACCCCAAAAACGGCTGATGTATAAGTTTGATTTTCAATAAAAGGTTCTAATGTTATAGCAGGCATATTTTCTTCGGCTTCTGTGTATATATCCTTATACGTTTTTGTAAAATCATAAAATTTATTATTGGCGAAAATTTTATACCTGAACTTCATATCTTCTAAATTAAATTTTAACGGTAGCATCCAACTTACAGAACCTGACACTGTTAAAGAAGTTTGTTTTTCCTTTTCTGTTGTACCCTTAATGTCTAATTGGCTGAATTCAAAGGTATGGAACACAGTATCCTCCGGAGTCAGTATTTCAAGTTTGACGGAAGTTATGGAATTGATGAAATCAAATTTATCCTGACTTTCTTGTTGCACTGCTTTAAGACTGAAATTAAATACAGCATTCCCGGAATTAACGATTAAATTAACATCCGGTGAATAGGGTGGTGGATTCTTATCAATAATTTTCGTAGTACTGCACCCATAAATCATAAGTGCAGACATTATCAAAGTAGAAATCAATTTAGGCATAATATTTGTTTAAATTATTTAATAAATTCAACATAATTATCTTGTATAACGATTATTCGGAGATTTAATTTATCAAATGTTTGAAATAGAAAATATAATCAAGAATATTTACAAAATTACCAGTTTGATTCTTTTAATTTTATTTTTTTCATCTGAAGCTGTATCTCAGGGTTCGTCGGGTGATAAAGCTAAGTACGAGTCAGGATATATAGTGAATATGCCTACTGCCGGGTTAATACCAAAAAGTTCCTTATCGGTCTATTCAAATATTTTCGAAAATTCGGGCATGTTTGTTGAAATAAATGCTTCGCCATTTACTAATTTTATGTTGGGACTGAGCTATGGCGGCACACATATTTTGGGGAATCGGGAAATAACATGGCAAAACCTTCCCGGTATAATTCTAAAGATAAGAATTTTTGATGAGTCACTAAGTTTCCCCGCAATTCTAATTGGATTTAATTCTCAGGGGAGGGGCCCTTATGTGTCTAATTTAAAAAGATTTCAAAATTTATCTGCCGGATTTTTTCTGTCAGCAAGTAAGTGTTATTCGTGGAAACTTGGCAGTATTGCTTTTCATGGAGGTATTAATTACTCCATTGAACCATCTCCATCCGAAAGAATAGCAAATTATTATGCCGGTTTAGAACAATCCATAGGAAACAGAGGCTCAGTTAATTTAGAATATAATGCCACTCTCGATGAAAAGCCAGGATTAATTTTGGATAAAAGGGGATTATTGAATTTATCATTACGATATGCTTTTATTCAAAACTTGACAATTGATTTCCAATTTATTGATTTATTTAAACATTCAGTAGGCGGCAATGGTTCAATAAGAAGATTAGGAATTGAATATATTGATGAATTCTAAATTGTTAGAACATTGCCAGGAGTTATTTCCAATTTTATTATTCACTTTTCACTTTTCATTGTTCACTAATTTAGAACCAGCTGTCAATATTATAAAAGAGTCCTATAATATTTGACCTTTTCGGTTTTTTCATATTAATTTCTTCTTCACGCATGTAGTATAGCTGAATCTCATTATCTTTATTTATTTTAAAATTGCATCCGAGATAAAATCTGTAATTGTCAAACCTGTCACCTCTTTTATAATTAATTATATAAAACAATTCATAAGCGATGAATGGCTTGAGCCATTTAGCGGCTTCATATTCTACTGTAATTTTATTTCTAATGTGTTCTTCTGTAATTATCGAATGTGTCTTATTATCTTCTTTAAACTTTTTCTTATACGTTAATTTATATTTTAATTCGACAGGTTCAATATCATAATTAAAATATCCGCTTAAATATAGAGCATGATTAGGTAATTCGGGCCTGACATACAGTCTGTACGTTGTCGAAACTTTAAAATACTTACTAAATTTATATTTCAGGCTTATGTCGGTAATTGCTGATTTTAACTGGCTTATTTCATTATTAAACCTGAATTGTTCACCAGGTTCAATACTGAAATTATCAATTATAGGAAAGTCAATACTGAAACCCGTCCAAAGTTCAGTATCAGTGTTCTGAGCTTTAATTATCAAGATGCTAAAAATAAATGTGACTGATGATAGAAAAGTCCTATATGTAATTCTATGTCTTATAAGTTTTAAACAACGAATTATCATATTCAACTTCATTCGTAAATCATAATTCATAATTCGTAATTATCTACTAAGGTCCTGGTCATCCGTATGGAATTTATCATAATAATATACCCGAATCCTTGCCACATCTCTCAGAAAATCAATTCTGATAATGTCGAACCTGTGAATATTAAGCCCTGTTCTATCCTTGAGGTCTTGAATTAACAAACTATGATTTGCAGGTTTTATCAAATCTATTTTTTCATAAATAACTTCTTTTTGACTTTCATTCTTTACAAAGAATTTCTCAAGAAAATATATTCCAACAATAATTATCAGATTTGTTATACCCATGAAGAGATAGGTGTTCTGATTGCTCAGAAGTGAGTTAATAAGTGCAACGGCAATAGAAATGAAAACATAAGTCATTTCCTTGATAGGTACCGTAATTGTTCTATATCTGAGTATGGAAAAAATAGCAAAAATACCAAATGCAAAACCTATGCTTAACTGAGTGCTTTGCAGTAAGAAACAAACAAGAAAAACAAGAATGTTAAGTACAAAGAAAGTGAAAAGGTATTCTCTTTTACGTCTGAAATGAAAATAAATTAGTTTTGTTATAACGAAAATGGAAATAATATTTATGACAAATCTTAAAGCGAAATGCAAGTAAAAATCACCGTTTAAAATATGAAAGCTAAAGAAATTTGAAGTATCCATCCTGATTGTCGCATTGCTTGTTAATAAATAGTAATCTTGGTTTAAATCTATTATATTTAATATCGGGATAAGCCATAATACTACCTGTTGCATATTTGCTTATCCTAATCTTTCTTATTCTGAATTTATTCATAAGTTTAATGTATTCGGAATTGGGATTAAATCTTTCCTGTTTGATTTCAGCTATTACAAGTCCGGGCAGGTATGACCATCCATTAACCATACCTTTAAATGAAAGGTCTTTGTCAAAAGTTACTTTTTCATTGTGCTTTTTATGGACCAGCGTAATCCTGGAATAATTAACCCAAAGTTTTGGTGATAGATTTTCGAGCTTAGGTTCAACCTCCTCATAAATCAATTCATTTGCATCTTTAGTGAGGTAGTTTTCAATTTTCTCTGCCTGAATCCTGTTTTTTATTGTTATTTGTTTGTTTGTTTTTTTCTTTATTTCAAAAAAAATAGTGTTGTTGTCTATATATTTTCTATACCTGATTTTATATCTGTTTAGTTTGCCGTTATGGTGCTGAAAGTACATGAATAAATCAGGAGTGTCATAATAAAGGTTTTCATAAAGGAATTCCTTTTTATTCTCAATTTCCAAAATTTTATAATTACTTTTTAATTCTTCAAGGACTGATGAAAGTTCACTATGCCTGAAAGCATATTTGGTATCCTGACGGTTATTAAGGTTCAGGGTATTTACATATTCGAGAGTAGCAGTATCAAACTGCTTTAAAGTATTATCATCTCTTTGCTCAACGGAATTATACATTTAATATCAGTATTATATAACAAAATGGTACTGATTACCCTATTCCGCCTCCTTTTTATTGGTTAAACAATTATACAAAAATTGTATATTTTTTAATTTTGTCATTCATCTTACTATAATGACACATAAAACGGAATTTGGTCTCAAAAAAAATTAAATTATTTTAAAAAACTTTTAAAATAAATTAGAAAATAAATAAATTATTTAACGAAAACTTTAACTTATTAATTCAAATCAAACGACTTATTGAACCACAAATTTAACTATAAATACCATAATTGAAAAGTATTATTTTATTGAATTTTTCAATTATCCATATTAAGATTAACTTAATATGCCATTGTTAAAAGATATATTCAATTATTTCATTTTATATAAATATTGTTTTATACAAAATAATTTTTTGTTTCTGATTATTTTCAGCAATTTTGAAGTTTATTTTAAAGTACTTATGATAAATATTCACTTTAATATTATTTAAGAAATTTGATTAAAATAGGTATATCAAAATACAGGAGTAGAATTCAGTTATATGAGCATTAGTTTAATTGGTAAGTCAATCAGTGCATCTGCCACCCTGAAGCTGAATGAAATTGCAGCTATTCTAAGGGATAAAGGTGAGCCTGTGATTCATCTTGGCGGGGGAGAGCCGAAGAGCAAAGCTCCTTTGGATGCTCTCGTTGCTGCAGCAGGTATCATAAATTCGGGAGAAGTCAGATATACTCCTGCAGATGGTATCCCTGCTCTGAAGCAGGCAATAATACGTTATACAGAAGATTTTTACAACAGGAAAGTTGCACCTGAAAATGTTATTGCATCGAGTGGTGCAAAACAAGCAATCATGGTTGCACTTCAGGCAATTCTCAATCCGCAGGAAGAAGTGATTTTTCCTTCACCATATTGGGTGAGTTATCCTGAAATGGCTAAGATGATTGGAGCAGTTCCTGTTCCCTGTCTCCCTGAGGATGGTTCGTTTTATCCACGGATGCAGGATATCGAGAGGCTTGTTACTTCTTATACAAAATGTATTATAATCAATAGTCCTAACAATCCGACAGGAGCTATGTATTCAGAGAAATTCATTGCTGAGATTGTCGGGTACTGCGAGAAAAAGGGAATATACCTTATTATGGATGATATATATCACAGATTAATTTTCGATGGTAGAAAGCCGATTAATTGCTACAATTATGCAAAGGATTTGACAGAAAATTCAAAGCTGATTGTCATTAATGGTGTGTCAAAGCAATATGCTATGACAGGTTTCAGAATCGGTTGGGCTGTTGCAAATAAAAAGCTCATTGAAGTTATGACAAATATACAGTCACATCAAACTTCAGGTCCTTCGGTTGTTATGCAGAAAGCTGCTGTCGGAGCTTTGAACGGTGTTCAGTCATCTGTCGAAAGCTTAAGACTGACACTTGAAAATAACAGGAATGTCATGATGGAACGCTTGAATGCTTTTGATGGTGTCAAAGCATATAAACCGGACGGTACATTCTATTGCTTTGCAGATTTCAGTTATTATAACAAGGATTCAATCAAGCTTGCCCAATTTCTCGTTGACAAAGTTCGGGTTGTTACAGTACCGGGTGTTGAGTTTGGGCTCGAGGGGTATTTAAGATTGTCAACATGTGGTTCCATCAAGGACATCACTGAAGGTATCGAAAGAATCAAGTGGGCACTTGACCCCAATTCTCCGAATGAACTGTATATTGGGCTTAGAAAATTAGTGAGGGATTGGTTATGACAAAATATCTTGAGTTTGATACTCCTGCAATTAAACACGCAGGTGAATATGCAAGTGATTATAAATTGAAGAACCACGGACTTCAGTACCTTGACCATGTGTTTTGGAATCTTCCGACATCTGCACTTTATGAAGAGGCTGTCTTCAGAGGTGAAGGGCACATGGTTTATGGAGGGCCTTTTATTGTTAACACAGGAAAATGGACTGCCCGTGCGGCAAATGATAAATTCATCGTTAAAGAGCAGACAACGGAAAATAATATCTGGTGGGGTGTTTATAATCGTCCTTATGACCCTCAAAAATTTGGAAATCTGTTAACCAGGTTACAGGCTTTCCTTCAGGGCGAAGAATTATTTGTTCAGGATTGTTATGTCGGGGCTGACCCTAATTATCAAATGCCAATACGAATTATCACTGATACAGCATGGCAAAGCCTATTTGCCAGAAACATGTTTATCAAGATTCGTAACCGCGATGAACTTAAAAGGCACGTACCTGAATTTACCGTAATAGCATCTCCATCTTTTAAGTGTGATCCTTCTATTGACGGCACTCGGTCTGAAACTGCAATGATTATTAATTTTTCACAGCGTCTCGCTATTGTAGCCGGAACGAGCTATGGAGGTGAAATCAAAAAGACAGTTTTTACCATAATGAATTATCTCAAGCCGTTGGAAAATGTAATGGCAATGCACTGTTCAGCTAATGTTGGTGATAAGGGTGATGTTGCTTTGTTTTTCGGATTAAGCGGAACGGGAAAGACAACTCTTTCTGCGGACCCGAAACGTAAATTAATAGGTGATGATGAACATGGCTGGAGTGATGAAGGAGTCTTCAATTTTGAAGGTGGATGTTATGCAAAAGTGATTCGACTTTCAGCAGAAGCAGAACCGGAAATATATAATTGCACAAGGAAATTTGGTACAATCCTTGAAAATGTTATTTGGGACCCTGCTTCCCGCAGGATAGACCTTGATGATGAATCGCGTACAGAGAATACCAGGGCTTCTTATCCTCTTGAGTTTATACCTAATGCCATGCCTGATAAAATGACCCGAACTCATCCTAAGAATGTCATTTTTCTTACTTGTGATGCAACCGGTGTTTTGCCTCCTATAGCCAGGCTGAATATGGACCAGTCTATGTATCATTTTATAAGCGGTTATACTTCAAAGATTGCAGGGACTGAAATCGGATTGGGAATCGAGCCTGAAATAGCGTTTAGTGCCTGCTTCGGAGCTCCTTTCATGGTTCACCATCCTTTCTATTATGCAAATTTGCTCAAGCAGAAAATGGAAAAACATGGTGCTAATTGCTGGCTTGTCAACACCGGTTGGGTTGGTGGTAAATTCGGAGTCGGAAAACGAATCAGCATACGACATACAAGAAATATGTTAAATGCAGCACTCGACGGATTGCTTGATGATGTTAAGTATCGTAAAGATAAATTATTCAATTTTGAAGTTCCGTTTACCTGTCCGGGTGTTCCTGATGATGTTCTCGAGCCATCGAATGCATGGGGCAACAAAGATGAATACTGGATGAAATATGATGCCCTGGCAGCACGTTATATAGAGAACTTTAAATTGTTTGCAAAAGGAATTCCTGATGAAGTTATAAACGCAGGGCCAAAACGTGTCAAATAAAATATGAAAATCGAAAGCCTGTTAATTTCTTAATTATCAGGCTTTTTTTGGAATGTAATTTGATTACATTTACCAATAATCAATAGTTGGAGGTTTGTAAATGAAGAAATTAGTATTGATCAGACACGGTGAAAGTGTATGGAATAAAGAAAACCGTTTCACAGGCTGGATTGATGTTGACCTATCTGAAAAGGGAAAGGAAGAAGCTTGGGAAGCGGCACGGTTACTCAAGGAAGAAGGTTATACTTTCGACATTGTTTTCACGTCCGTTTTAAGGAGGGCAATCCGTACAATGTGGATTATACTCGATGGATTGGACTTGATGTGGTTGCCTTTTGTTAAATCATGGAGACTTAACGAAAGGCACTATGGTGCATTGCAGGGATTGAATAAAGCTGAAACGGCAAAGAAGTATGGTGAAGAACAGGTTCTTATTTGGCGAAGAAGTTATGATACACCACCTCCGTTATTGAATAATGAAGATGAGATGTACCCCGGCAGAGACCCTCGATATCAGGAATTAAGCGATGATGTCCTGCCGCTTGGTGAGTGCCTGAAGGATACATATTACAGGTTTATACCATTCTGGCATGATGCTATAGCTCCTGCTGTCAAGTCCGGGAAAAAAGTATTGGTTGTTGCTCATGGAAATAGTTTGAGAGCATTAGTTAAATATCTTGATAATATGACTGAAGATGAGATAATAAAATATAACATACCCACAGGTATTCCACTTGTCTATGAGCTTGATGATGATTTGAGGCCTTTAAATAAATACTATCTCGGTGATTTCGAGGAAATTCAGAAATCAATAGAAGCTGTGGCATCACAAGGGAAAGAAATAAGAGTATTGAATGGGGATTGAAAATAATTATAATAACAAAAAATAAAATTAATGAAAAAATATAGAGTTTATGCTGATACATCTGTGTTTGGAGGTTGTTTTGATGACGAATTCTCAAATGAGAGTTTAAAATTCTTTTCTCTTGTAAGAGAAGGAATTTTTAGTTTAATAATATCTCCAGTATTATATGCTGAATTATTGAAAGCACCTATTGAAGTTCAAAATCTTTTTAAAACAATACCTACTGATTTAATTGAGGAAATTGAATTTTCAGATGAGATTATAACATTAAGGGATGAATACCTTAAATCAGGAATTTTAACAATGAAATCAAAATCTGATGCAGAACATATAGCATCAGCAACAATCGCCAATGCTGATTTTGTTGTGAGTTGGAATTTCAAGCATATTGTTCATTTTGATAAAATAAATGGTTATCAAGCCGTCAATATATTAAATGGGTATAAACCTATTAATATTTATGCTCCTTTTCAGGTGATTTAAATGAAGAAGAAAAAAATATTTGATTGTGTCCAGATGAAATGGGATATTCAAAAGTCTATTGATAAAGAATATTCAGATGTTTCCGATGCACAAAAATATAAAATAATATATGAGCAATTAAGAATACATCCTATTTTTTCAAAGTACTTAAAAAAATCTAAAATTGCTCGTTCATAATTTATAATCATACTTTTTCTGACACAACTCAATCAATACACCAAAAGTAGATTTTGGATGGAGAAATGCAATTTGCATATCGTGGGCTCCATCAGTTGCCGATTTATTGATTAATTGAATACCTTTTCCTGAAAGCCGCTCCAGTTCTTCGCTTACATCATCAGTTTCAAATGCTATATGATGGATGCCTTCACCTCTTTTTTCAATAAATTTTGAAATTGGTGATGTTTCTTCAGTAGCTGCTGTCAGCTCAATTAATAAATCGCCTACTTTAAATGATGCAATTTCTACTTTCTGAGATTCAACAGTTTCACGGTGAATTTCATTAAAAGAAAAAATCTTCCTGAATGTTTCAATACTTGCATCCAGGTTTTTAACTGCGATTCCGATATGGTTTATTGATTTTAGCATTATTTATGGTATAGCAATTTCAATACCTTCTGTTCTTGCAATTTCAAGTAATGGGGTAGCATCATCTTCAAGAAATCTTTTTTCTCCGACAGCAATCGGTTCAATTTTATAATCTGATACCTTTGTTAACTGCCAGATTTTTCCAGCATATTTATTACTTCCATTATCAAAAAGTGGTGATATTAGTAATAAATCAATATCACTATTCTCATTTTGTTCTGAACGGGCATAACTGCCATAGAGAATTGCTTTAGTAATTTTTATACCATTTTTATTTAATTCAAGTAAATATTTCTTTACTTTGTTCAATATCTCTGGCTTTATATTATTGATTTTATTCATTTCTTTTTCTAAAATAATAAAATTCCTCGACTTTTTTCAAATCTTCAGGAGAGTTT
Organism: Bacteroidota bacterium; assembly: GCA_021824625.1. Classification (GTDB taxonomy): domain Bacteria; phylum Bacteroidota; class Ignavibacteria; order Kapaibacteriales; family UBA2268; genus XYC2-FULL-35-21. The sequence goes on from JAKAKE010000124.1 coordinate 32,311, forward strand.
ATACCTTGGAGTTCATCAAACTCTGCTCCTGCAAAAGCATAAACTCTTGCATTTTTTCTTTTCAAGATTTCGATAATGTCAGTAAGATAATATTCGCCTTGTGAGTTTTGGTTTGATACAGCATTAAGCGATTCAAATAGTAAATTAGACTTTAGCAAAAAAATTCCACTATTGATTTCATTAACTTTTCTTTCTTCATCTGAAGCATCCTTTTCTTCCACAATTTTTAAGAAATAACCATTAACATCTCTTATTATTCTGCCATATCCGTAAGGATTAGGAGCAATTGTTGACAAAACCGATACATCCGATTTATTTTTTTTATGATTCTCAATAAAATTTATAAGTGTTCCCGAACTCAGCAATGGCACATCACCGGCAAGAATAAGAACATCACCTCCAAAGTTCACTAATTCAGGTTTTGCCTGGTTAACAGCATGACCTGTTCCTAACTGTTCTCTTTGTTCGACAAAAGTGATATTATCAAAACCTATGGAAGTTACATATTCAATCACACTTTCCTTTTGATGGCCGACAACAAGAATAATTTTTTCAGGAGATAATTTTTTTGCTTCAATTAGAACATGACTGATTAATGGTTTATCATCAAGTGTAGCCATTACTTTAGCCATTGAAGGATTATTCATTCTTTTGCCTTTTCCTGCGGCTAAAATTACTATACAAACATTTAGATTATAGTTGGAAATCATTTCAATTTGAGATGAATTTCTTTTTTGGTTCAACCGAATGTGATTTTTCTATAATATTATTGTTTTTATCAACAAGAATTATAGTAGGCTGATGAGTTTTTATTTCTTCTTCATTCAAATGTGCATAGCTGATTATTATCATTTCATCACCTATTGCACCTTTGCGGGCTGCGGCTCCATTAAGACAGAAATCTCTTCCGCCGCGTTTTCCGGGAATAACATAAGTTTCAAATCTTTCACCATTATTTATATTTACTACTGAGACTTGTTCATTCGCTAGTATATTGGCTTCTTCTAAAATTTCTTCATCAATCGTAAAACTGCCTTCATAATAAAGGTTCGAATCGGTGATTCTCGCCCTGTGTATTTTCGATTTTAACATTATTCTCTGCATTTGCTTATCCATTATTTAGATAAATAATTTTCATCTACAAATAACAAAATTAAGTGAAAATTATTTTAAATCAATGAAGTAAGCTAATAAAACATTTTGAATCGAAAAATAATTAAAATGTGTTAATTTACATATTTATATTTAGTTAGATTAATTTCAACAACAATATGAGAACAATAATAATTATTTTTATTTTCATTAGCACGGCAATTTTTCTTAATTCAGCCGACCATCCTTATGAAATTGCTAAAATCAATATTGACTTGATTGATATTAGTAAAAATCATAAAACCAAAACTGTTGAATTTTTGACATCATCAAAAAAGAGTATTGGAAAATTTATTTGTGTTGATTTAAATGAGATTTTATCAGGAAGTATAAAACATCTGACTGAACAGGAAAAAATCCGCCTCCTGATTGTTGCAGAATCTTTAAGCGAGGATGCGATTACATCAACCTATTTTGATTATGATGTTAATAACATAAAAATACCTCCTGTACTGATTCTAAGAAGTGTTCAAGGTTCAGTCGGAGATACAATCAAAGTGTCTGATGTAAAAGGTAAAAAAGGTGTTGTTGATTTATCAATGGTTGAAAAAGAATTGCAGAAATCAATTATCGAGAGAGTCTTTTTACAAATAAAAAATATTTCTACTGATGAAAAAAATAGAATATTCAAAAGTGGTTCAATTGTGTTTCCTCAGGACCAGACGAATAAGAGATGGCTTGGAAATGTATCAAATATAAAAATATATATTATAAAATAACAGAAAGTAAGAACAAAGAATTATGAGAAAATTAGTAGAATGTGTACCGAATTTTTCCGAAGGAAGAAATCCTGAAATCATCGAAGCAATTGCCGATTCAATCAGGAAAACTCCCGGATGTACTTTGCTCGACGTTGACCCTGGCAAATCAACTAACCGTACAGTATATACTTTTGTTGGTTCTCCTGAATCTGTTGTCGAAGGTGCGTTGAACTCTGCAAAAGTTGCACGAAAGCTTATAGATATGCGGAACCATCATGGGGAACATCCCCGCATGGGTGCGATGGATGTATGTCCTTTCGTTCCTGTTTCAGGAGTTACTATGGAAGATTGTATCGAATGTGCTAAGGAATTTGGAAGAAGAGCGGCAGAGGAAATCGGAATTCCTATTTACCTCTATGAATATGCACAGGAAAAAGAATATCGGAAAAAGCTGCCGCAAATCAGAGAAGGCGAATACGAAGCAATATCAAGTAGAATTAAACAATCGGATTGGAAACCTGATTTTGGTCCTGCTGAGTTTGTTCCTGAATGGGGAGCAACTGTAACCGGTGCGAGATTTTTCCTGATTGCTTATAATATAAATATTCTCGGTACTAACAATCAAGCTCACAGGATTGCTCTAAATGTTCGTGAAGCCGGCAGGGGAGAGGATGAACCCGGTTTAATGAAAGAAATAAAGGCTATCGGCTGGTTCGTGGAAGAGTACAATATGGCACAAGTTTCGATTAATATGACAAACTATCTTGTATCTCCTCCTCATGAAGTGTTTGAACAGGTATTGAAGGAAGCTAAAGCTTTGAAGGTTGGAATTGCAGGTTCTGAATTGGTTGGATTAATACCTCTTGGTGCAATGCTCATGGCAGCCGATTATTACATTAATAAAGAGAATTTATTTATAATTGAAGAAGACCAGAAAATCAAGCTTGTTGTGGATAGATTAGGTTTAAACTCGATTTCAAAATTTGAACCTAATAAAAAAATCATAGAATACATTGTTGCCGAAGAAAAGAATGAACCTCTTGCAAGTTTAAGTGTCCGCAAGTTTGTCGAAAGTGTAGCGGCAAGGACATCGGCACCCGGTGGCGGCTCTGTGTCTGCACTTCTGGCTTCTCTTGGTGTTGGCTTAGGAACGATGGTCTCACGATTGACTTATGGTGTACGCAAATTCGATGATGTTGAACCAAAGATGAGAAAGATAATTCCACCTTTATATGAAATCACCCAAAAACTTATTCCGATGATTGATGCCGATACAAATGCATTCAATGATTACCTCGAAGGTGTGCGTATGCCAAAAGATACACCCGAGCAACAAGCTGCACGTAATGCCGCAATGCAGTCAGGTTTGAAAAAAGCAATTGAAGTTCCACTCACTACTATGCGTCTCGGCGACAGTGCATGGGATTCGATGATTGAGCTTGCCAAGTATGGTAACATTGCATCAAAATCTGATGTCGAAGTCGGCTCAAAAGCATTAGAAACAGGTATATGGGGTGCATATAAAAATGTGATGATTAATCTCCCGGGAATAGAAGATAAAGAATTTAAAACAAAAACTTTAGAAGAAGCAGAAGCAATTGTCAAGAGAACAAAAGAGAAATGCAATCGAGTGTTGAGAGTATTGGAGAAGAGAGGGAATAAGTAAAATTATATTTTATTACATACGTTCAAATAAAAGTATTTTTAAGGAGCATAAATATGACATCAATATTAGTGAAACCAAGAAATAAACAAGAGCTATTTCTAGTTTATGAACTTTTGAATAAAATGCAGGTTGATTTTGAAAAGATTGAACCTGATGAAGATATGGAAACTGATTACGATACTGAAAGAGATGAATGGCTGCGTTTCTCTATGATTAATTTCAGTAAGACTTATGGTGATGATGAACCGGATTATGAAAATGTTGTAATAAAAGAACCTAATCCCGATTATAATCCTAATTGGTTTGAAAAATTATGTAAATGATAATTATCAGATATATAAAAATAAAAAAAATCCCCAATTCAGAATGGGGATTTTTTTTTATAATCTGCGAAATCCAATAATCTGTTTAATCTACGGTTCGGACTATTTCTTCAATCCAAAAAATGCACGAACAAGCCATCCCTCAGCTTTGGCTCGAACCATGTTGACTTTGGTGGCATAATTTTGCCTGCGTCTGCAATTTTCATTAATTCGTTAACAGAAGTTGGAAACATTGCAAATGCAAGTTTCATCTCGCCTGAATTGACGCGTCTTTCCAGCTCTTCGAGTCCTCTTATACCGCCTACAAAATCAATACGTTTGCTTGTACGAGGATCGTCAATACCAAGAATCTCATCATTAACGTACTTCTGCAATATAGCAACATCAAGGCTTTCGACAGGGTCAGGATTATTCAATAAATCATCGTTTATATTCAGACGATACCATTTACTGTCAATGTACATTCCGATTTCTCCTTTTTTAGCAGGTTTGAATCTCGATAGCATTTCAGTTATTGAGAAATGTTTTTTCAGCTTTTCAAAAAATTCTTCCTTTGTCAATCCGTTCAGGTCTTTGATTACACGGTTATAGTCCATAATGTAAAGATGACTTGCAGGGAATAATACAGCAAGAAAGAAATTATATTCTTCATCTCCTTTATGATTAGGATTCGCTTTTTGTCTTTCTCTTCCTACTATTCCTGCCGCGGCAGAACGGTGATGACCGTCAGCAACATAAAAATTCGGTACATCAGATAGTGTAGTTCCTATTTTTTCAATTGTTGCCATATCACGAATAACCCAGCACTGATGCCGAATTCCGTCTAAAGATACTAAATCAATTTCAGGTATATCACAAATTATCTGAGAAACAATATTATTTATTTCATCATTATCTCTATATGTTAAAAAGATTGGTCCTGAATGAGAATTAGTAATCCTTACATGGTTTGACCTGTCTTCTTCTTTATCTTTCCTTGTTTTTTCATGTTTTTTGATTACATCATTCCAATAATCATCAACGGAGGCACATCCCACTAATCCATACTGAGTCCTGCCAACCATAGTTTGTGCATAAACATAGAAATAAGGTGATTCATCTTCTTTAAGAATTCCATCATTAATTAATTTTAACAAATTTTCTTTTCCCTTTTCATATACTTTCGGGTCATAGTGATTAATGTTAGGGTCTAAGTCAATCTCTGGTTTTCCAACATGCAGAAATGACAATGGATGTCCTTTTACTTCTTCTCTTGCTTCATATGAATTCAATACATCATAAGGCTTAGCGGCTACTTCATAAGCGTATTGCGGAAGGGGCCTGTATGCCTTGAACGGTCTAAAAATCGCCATATAATTTCCTGTAATTTTCTACTCAAATTTTATTTATTACTAAAATTGTCATTCTGAACGAAGTGAAGAATCTAAGAACCCCCTTAATCCCACTTTGATAAAGGGGGCAATCTTTATCAGTATTAATTTGAGATTCTTCTCGCAGTTTATCCCGAATTTGATTCGGGGCTCAGAATGACATTTAATTATTTACTTCAAAGAATCAATAACTTTCTGTGCTATCTCCACTCCCACTCTCAACTGCGCTTCTAATGTTGATGCCCCAATATGCGGGCTAACAGACACTCTCGGATGATTAATCAATTCCTTTTGTGCATCAGATGGTGGTTCGGTTTCAAAAACATCAATTCCTGCGGCGGCTACTGTTCCATTGTTCAGAGCATCTAATAAATCTTTTTCTGAAACAACTCCGCCTCTTGCACAATTTATAACAATAACCCCTTTTTTCATCTTTGCAAATTCTTTTGAAGTCAGAGATGGACCTTCGGCTTTAATGAAAGGCGTATGCATAGAAATAAAATCCGATTGTGCAATGACTTCATCTTTTGATAAAAGCTTAACATTCATATCAATTGAATTTACAAAAGGGTCGAATGCAATAACTGTCATACCAAGTCCCAAAGCACGTTTTGCGACCTCTTTACCTATATTACCAATACCCATGATACCAAGTGTTTTGCCTGTCAGTTCTAATCCTTTTGAGTATTCTTTCTTAGGCCATTTGCCGCTCCGCATTTCAATATTGCTCAGATTCAAAAATCTGCAAACTGCAAACATGTGTGCTATTGCCAGTTCTGCGACTGAAATCGAAGAAGCACCCGGTGTGTTTAATACCTTAATTCCTTTTTCTTTTGCAAAAGCAACATCAATATTATCGAGTCCTACTCCGCCTCTTGCAATAACTTTCAAGTTCTTACCTATTTCGATTACTTCCTTAGATACCTTTGTTGCAGAGCGAACCATAATGCAGTCAAAATCAGGTATAACTTGTAAAAGCTCTTCGGGAGTGAATTTCTGGTTAACAACTTCATGTCCTGCGTCTTTCAGCATATTTTCGCCGGCAGATTCAATACCATCCGAAATTAATATTTTCATTGATTCTCCTTATATTATCATTTAAAATAAATGAAATTAATTTAGCCTCAAAGTTAAGAAAAAATCTAAAGAAGGTAAAATGATTTACATGCCTTTTCAATTGAAATAAGAAAGTTTATATAATTGCTTTTTATCTTAGAAAAGATTAACTTGCCTCTATAAGTTGATAAATTACAAATGGAACATGTATTTTATGAAAAAAATTAACTTAAAAACCATATTCAAACCTGCCGAAAGAGATTTAGGTCAATTTTATTTAATTTATTTTTATGGTGTATTAATAATAATAATTACCAACACAATTGTTGGAGCAGAAGAAAAATTAAAGGAATCTTATATAATTTTTGGCCTTTTATTGCTGCAAATCGGTTATCAAATTGGTAAAAACAGAGAAAGTATAAAAGACTTTTTTCTAAGATTAAAATTAAAGTTTAGTAAAAAAAGTAATGATTTACCAGAAATTAATTAATCATCTTTATCACAGCCTGAATAAGCAATACCAATCCAATTACAATTAAAAAATAATATATCAGTTTTTCAAATTTTTCAGCAGGTATTTTCTTATTCAATAGATTTCCGATAATTGTTGCAACCATTACTGTCGGCAAAGCATATAGCATCACTTTCACAACATCACCTGTCCACAAACCCGCAAAGCCATGCCCCATAATAATAAACATATTTGTCGGCAAAAACACACCCTGCAAAAGCAAACGGAATTCCTCAGGTGTCCACTTCCGCAGAGTACCATACATTATGATGGGTGGACCATTTGTGTTGTACGCCCCTCCCAAAATTCCCGAAACAATACCAAAAGCAAAAGCAGATTTATTGGTTTTCAAATATAGTTTCGGGTATGTTAGGCTGAATAGGGAATATATAATGAGAATCAATGCCAGTACAATTTTTACAACATTTTCATTTATACCTTTCAGGAAAAGTAAACCAATAGGAATACCAATTATTGAAAAAACAACCAACTGCCAGATTTTACTTAAATCCTGTTTTTGCCTGTTTCCTAAGAGGATAAATACAGAAACAGCAAATCCCATAAAAGCAACAATAGGAGTTGCAATTTTGATGTCAATTAATAATGCCATGAGAGGCATAGCAATGAGTGCATCCCCAAAACCGGAAGTTGCCCGGTATAGGGATGAAAAGAATATAATGATAATAACAATTATAAATATTATGTCTCCGTTCATAAAGGTAAAATTAGCTAAAATTTTGAAAAATATTGGCTGTTTCCTGCTGAAATGTTGTTCATAAATGTTAACTTTGCTTTCAAAATAAAGTATAATAACATATTAAATTAACGAATTTTGACAAGGAGATGATTTTTATGAAAAGAGCTTATAATTTTAGTGCTGGCCCGGCAATTCTGCCAATTTCTGTATTGGAAGAAACATCAAAAGCTGTTTTGGATTATAATAATACCGGTATGTCAATCATGGAGATGAGCCACCGCTCAAAAGTATATGACGCAGTTTTTGTTGAGACACAAAATGACGGACTGAAAATACTCGGGTTATCAGCAGAAGAATATGATGTATTGTTTCTCGGTGGAGGTGCCAGCCTGCAATTTTTGATGGTACCGATGAATTTCTTGAATAAAAAAGCAGATTATGTTTCAACGGGAGTGTGGGCAAAAAAAGCAATCAAAGAAGCGAAATGGGTGGGGGAGACTAATATTGTTGCATCATCCGAGGACAAGAATTTCAATTATATACCAAAAGATGTGAAATTCAATTCCGATGCCGATTATGCTCACATAACAACAAACAATACAATATATGGCACAAGATGGTCAAAAATGCCGGATGCAGGCAGTGTCCCATTGGTTTCTGATATGTCGTCAGATTTTATGAGCCGTCCTCTCGATTATTCCAAATTCAGCTTAATTTATGCCGGTGCTCAGAAGAATATTGGTCCAGCAGGTGTTACAATGATTGTAATAAAAAAATCGTTGCTTGAAAAACAAAAGGAAAATGTTCCGACAATGCTTGCTTATAAAACACACACGGAAGCAAATTCAATGTTCAACACACCGCCTTGCTTACCTGTTTATATTGTTGGAAGAACATTCAAATGGATTATTGGACAAGGCGGACTCGAAGCAATTGAACAGAACAATATTAAGAAAGGCACATTGTTATACGATTTTATGGATGCTCATTCTGATTTTTATAAAGGAACTGTAACAAATAAAGAAGACCGTTCTTTGATGAATATTACATGGAATTTGAATACGCCTGAACTCGAAGCTAAATTCGTCGAAGAAGCAAAAAAGAGATACAATATGACAAATCTTAAAGGTCATCGAAGTGTTGGCGGTGTCAGGGCTTCTGTTTATAATGCTTGTCCTATGGATGCTGTTGAAGCTCTGGTGAAATTCATGGAAGAATTTATGAAAGAAAATAAATAGATAATGCAAAATGAAGGTATAATATTTTTTATACAAGCCACTTCATATTTAATAATTGAGGTGGCTTTTTTTAATTATTTTTTTTCCTGAACTATCATGCTTTTATTAAGTGCCTTTAGGAAAGTTTGCTTCAAGGGTTCTTTCATCAAACTTATAGTAAATACCTTACCGCCTTGTTTAATTATTGTTGAATTAATTATTGAAAAAATCATACCGAGTGGTACCCACATACTATCTTTTACAAGATTATTACCTGTAATATAATTTATTAAAACCTGATGCAACATTAAGTAAAATATCAATCCAATAAGACGACGATGTTCCATTGTTAAATCTGAAAAATTTTTTTTATTTGTTATATATTTGCCTGAAATAACCATAAGTGCAATAAACATTCCAGTCAACGATATAAAACCAATCAATCCTGTTTCGGCGAGGGCTGTCAGTGATGAAAAATCGCTGAAATATATATCTTCTTCTTTGTCATAAGCCGTTAAACCGATTCCACATCCGTTTATTGGGTGTTTCTTCCAGATATTAATGCTCCTTTCGGCTGTGTTCATTCTTCCATAAATTGATTCACCTTCCATTCCCTCACTCTTTACTGAACCATAATGCCATATCCCTTCAATCCTGTTTTGGAATAGCTCTGCAACACTAACATCTGCAAAACTTTTAACTATGGAGTCGGTTAAAAAAATTATTAAAACAGATGATATTAAAATGATAATTAATGGGACTAACCTCCTGAAGCTTTCAAGCAGAAATATTCCTGTTATTACCAGGAATACTCCCACGAAAGCAGTCATTGAAAATGTAAGAAATAAACCTGCTAATGTTGTTATAAATAAAATTATATTTAAAATTTTCGATTTAAAGAATGCTTTTGTTTTTTGAATATAGGGTATTAATAAAAAAGTGAAAATTACAACATTAAATGAAGCCAAAGCAGACGGTTCCGGAAAAATTGACGTAGCCCTAAAAAAATTCCCCCAATGAAGGCTCAACTGCTTTATTTCTTCTATATTAATAGTACCTCTAACGCCCATGCTGATATTTGTGAAATCGAGCCATGCAAAAGGTAGATCGAATGCCCGTGCAGGTATTTGATATATCCCAAAGATATTTATAATTATTGACATGATTAACCACATTTTAATAACATTGGTCCATGTCTCGGTTTTGATAGGATAGGAAACAGCTATAAATACAAAAAACCCTAAGAATATTATGTGTATTGAAGTCTTCAGAAATTGTAATAAATTTGTTGATGAACCGCTAAGTAGAGGTGTTATGCCCGATAGCAAAACTGCAATAAATAATCCAATGAAAAAATATACAGCTTTGTGCCAGCCAATAATAAGCTTATCACCATTCCAGATAATCCTTTTAATAAAATAAAGATAAAATAGTAATGTTACTAAATCCAATGATGTAACCCCATAAGTGCCGGATAATGGAAACACCTGGTAGTTATACAAAAAAATTGTAAAAAACATTAATAATAAATAAATCTGAACCATTTTATCTTTGACAGTTTACAAATAATGATTTATTTGACGTATTATTCAGTTGATTTATGATATAAATAGAAATCATAATACCTGCTAACCAGCTTCCATCCTCTTTTTTCATGCTCCGGCCCTAAAAATTGCTCTGTATAAAATTTCCAATCGCACAACCAATTAATATTTTTCTTGTCCAAATAATCATAAATCTTTTCTTTATATTTCAAAGCTTCATTGTTTACTTTTCCATCCAGATTAACAACGTGATTCCTAAAAAATCCGAGTGTGCCGCTTTGTCCTGCACCTACATATTCGGTTTTTGGAACATATTTATTCACCAATTGTAATTGATATTTAAAGAATTGGCTTTTATTTAACATTAATTCTGTATGAAATAATATTACAACACCTAATATTAATAAAGCAAATGCTGTCAGAATAAAGTAAAATATTTTTTTAAATTTCCTGTAAATTATTGTTACAAATATTACAAAAAATATTTGGCCTATTATTGATAATGATATTAAATACCTCAAGTAAAAATGTCCGGCTGATGAAAAAAAGAAATACCAAATTGTTAATATTAGTGAATATACAAAAATTACAGAAATTATTTGATAAGTTCTTTCAGACAATTTATTGGATTTAGAAGTATTTTTTATTATACCTTTAAAATACTTTTTTAAATAATATGACATAGCCCCAATTATAATTAATCTTATTATAACACTTATCCATCCATGTAAAAACCTATCAAATGTATAAGTGAATGGAGTTAAGTTTTGAACCCATGCATCAGAAAGATAAAATAACCTTGAAAAAAATATTCCAAATTCAAACTGTGCCTGACCACTTGTTGGCATTAATGAATTAAAATAATAATAATTATAAAACCACCACGGTGAAGATATTAAAAATGAAACAATACATATTGTTATTACATAAATTAATCTTGTTTTTAAAGTTATTTCCTTCCGAAAAAATAAGGAAATTGAAAATACAATTACAAAATAAACAGTATCAATTCTTATTAACACCATTAATCCAAGTATGATGCCAAGAACAGTTATATTTTTGAAATTTAATATTTGTGATTTTTGATAAAATCTTATAAATAACAAAAAACTTAAAATAAGTAATCCTGTTTCCAATCCGTTGAGATAATTAATTAAAAATAACAATGATGAGATATAAATAGAATATGCTATCCCAAATAATTCATTTTTACCCACTCCAAGAAGTTCACTAAAAGCATCACGAATAATAGAAGCAAATAAATATGCCGAAGAAATAAATATTAGTAAAAGGAGTATAAATATTATTCTAATTGATAAATAATCATTATTTGTAACTGCAAATGCAGGTATAATCAGGAAAGTGTATAATGGTTGAAATCCATTTGTCAGATTTTCTCCGTCAGCAGTTATACCATTATTGTTCGCTATATTCTTTGCAATAGAAAAAGTATAATAAGCATCTTCGATAATTGGATGGTCAATGATTAACGAACCGGTTCTGAATGACAATGAAATTATACTAATAAAAATTACAACTGAAAGAATCTTCAGATATTTCATTAAATTTTCCTGATTTTATTCAAACAAATTGATATTCAATAAATGTAATAACAAACCAACTATAAAATCTTACATTATTATTAAGCGATTAATTCCTGGTAAATTAATTGAGCTAAGGTACCACCTATAAGAAAATAAGCCAGAATAATATAAAATGCATATTTATAATACTTTTTAGCATTTGGAAATTTATTCACTGTAAACTCATAAAAATATGCTGTTCCTAAGGTTAAAAGAACAATTATTACAGAGATAATTATTGATGGAATAATTGAAATAGACTTTGGATACAACCTGGCAATACTTGGGAACCAACCTGTACCAAATAAAAATATCAGATGGGCAACATAAATGAACAAAGCTTTTTTCCCAAAGAAAGCATAATAGAATGATACTTTTTTTGTATAGGTATAAATTACACCGGCAAACGCAAGAACAATAAAGACAACTCCTATTTGATTTAGCACTATTCCAGGATTAACTTTATCCAATACCTTGAATGACATTTCATATTTGAAGAAGTCGGTAAGAAAAAAACTTGGAATAAGAAATACTATTCCGATTGGTATTCCAGCCCAAATTAAAAATTTTGTTCTTTTTTCAGGATCCATTTGCTTTAATAATGTGCCGAATGTAACTCCATATAACATAAATCCAGTATAAGGAAAAACAGGAAATAAGGAACCCTGTTCAGTGGAGAGGTAAGCTGCAAAAAAATCAGGCAAATAATAAAACCAGTTAATATTATGTATAAAAGGAGATGCTATAGTTATTATAATTGCCAATGAGAAAGATATAATACCTAACGTTCTGTCTTTTTTTGTTATTAAAAATAAAAATAAAACAAATAATAGAGAAAAACCTATTAACTGTAAAATATTAACTTGAAAAAATGGTTTCCATAACTTAGCTTCGATAAAAAAAGCATCAAAAAAGGAATAAGCAGGAAACATAAATAAATATCCAATTGCAGAAAGTATTATAGCAATTTTTACTCTCCTGATAATTGTCTTATTTTGAAGATTTCCTTTTTCATCCCTTTTGTTTGCAAAAACTTGAACTGCACCGGAAACAGTCAGGAATATCGGGGCAGTAAACCTTCTGATGTAATGCCAGATATTCCATGGGAATTGAGTTATATCAAGTTCAGCCGGGGTTGCAATTGCATCAAGCGAATGTCCCATAATCATCGTTATCATCGCAAGAAGACGTGCAAGGTCTAATGTGGTGATACGCTGCGAAGACAGCAGTTTTGCCTTGATGTTTTTATTTTTATATTCCATCCCTTGAGCAGGATTTTGGATAACATTGTTTTTATCAGACATCAATTATTAAATATATTAAAACTAAAAAAAATGGACAAAACTAAGTTCTGTCCAAATTAATAAAAATTACAAATTATTCAATGTAAATGAACAATTAAATTTACCAGATTTCTTTATTTCTTACATACTCATCAATTGCCTTAGCTGCTTTTCTCCCCGCTCCCATTGCGAGTATTACGGTAGCACCACCTGTAACGATATCGCCACCCGCGAAAACACCTTTTTTACTGCTCTTCATTGTGTTATCATCAACTAAAATATTTCCCCATTTGTTGACATTTAAATCAGGTGTTGTTTTACTAATAATCGGATTTGAGCCATTACCGATTGCTATCACTGCAACCTCTATCGGTATCTCCTCGATTGCACCTTCAATAGGTACAGGCCTTCTTCTGCCCGATGCATCGGGTTCGCCAAGTTCCATTTTTTGAATAGTAACAGCTCTCAGCCAGCCATCATCAGTACCATGAAATTCAAGTGGACCGGTAAGAAGCAAGAATTCAACACCTTCTTCTTTAGCATGTTGTATTTCCTCTATTCTTGCAGGCATTTCAGCTTCTGTTCTGCGGTATAAAATCATAGCTCTCGATGCTCCCAATCTCAATGAAGTCCTGACTGCATCCATAGCGGTATTGCCGCCACCGAAAACAGCAACCTTTTTACCTTCGATATTAAACATCGGAGTGTCACTTCTCGGAAAGTCATAAGCCTTCATCAAATTTACTCTTGTTAAATATTCATTTGAGGAATAAACTCCGTTTAATTGTTCACCCGGTATATTTAAAAAGTAGGGTAGGCCTGCCCCCACCCCAATAAATACAGCATCATACTTCTGGAGAAGTTCATCAATCGTATCACTAAGTCCTATAACAGAATTTGTACGGAATTCCACACCCATTTGCTTTAATCCTTCAACT
>JAKAKE010000185.1 GCA_021824625.1 Bacteroidota bacterium
CTTCTCATCGCCTGAATTATATCAGGAGTAATCATTTCAAGTGCAGGAATCAGATACCTTCTTTCAATATATTGTCTGATAATTTCAGTCAATCGAATATGATATAATTTCACCTTTCCCTTCTGCCATAGTTTTTCGGAATCAAGCTGCCGCAGAGCTTCGAGAGCAATTATATGCGGAGGAATTTTCGGGTCATACTCCAATGGTATTTCCTTTTTCTTTTTATATTTCTTCCACAAATAATATCCGAGAAAACCAATGCCAATTACAGCAACTCCGATAATAAAATACAGCAGATATTCCTCCCATGAGATTGGTTCATCAAGCGGCGGCTTAATATCTTTTATAGCTTGAGATGTATCAACAGGGACTGTATTATATTTCAGGTATAATGTATCTGTCGAGAGAAAATACAAATCGGGCATCCCTTTTTTTGCAAACATCACGATAAAAGATGGAACAGGATGCCGGCCAGTATCGAATGATGTTATTATGAAATTCTGTTTGATTGAATAAATTCCGTTTGAATCGAGTGTGTCAATTCGGGAACGGCTCAATACCTCGATTTTACCAATTGTATCAGGTACTATAGGCAAAATTATATTTGTCTTTTTATCGCTCTTTGCCTCAAGTGTCAGCTTAAGCTGGTCTCCGATTAACACGTTATTAGTATCTGTCCAGGCACGGACAGAAACGTTCTGAGCCTTTAAAGAAATCGAAATTAAAATTAGAACTGCAAATAAAATATATCTAATTCTTTTCATTAAATTTTTCAAATTTTCAATCCAATTATTTATTTACGAGCATTGATTTTGTTTCAACTTTATTTCCTGTTTTCAGCCTGTAATAATACTTTCCGGAATTCAATCCGGTTGCATCAATATTGTAAGTATATTTACCGGCATCCATTTTTGAATTTATAATAGTTTTGACTTTTGAACCGAGATAATCAAATATTTCCAATCTAACATCCGTTCGCTTTTTAATTTCAAAATTGATTGTTGTAATTGTGTTGAAGGGATTGGGATAATTCTGCCCAAGCCGGCTTAAATAAGAATCATCATCAACTCCGACATAAGGAACAGTACCGAAATACCATGAGCGGTTAAAAATTCCTTCACCATTTTCATCAATTGAACTCATTTTCCAATAATACCTTTGACCGTCTTTTAGATTATTCAGTTCAAAGGAATTTCCAATAATTCCAATAGTATCCAAAACAATTTTTGAAAAAAGGAAATTCTCTGCCAATATCAAGTGATAAGTTAACGCACCATCAACATTTTCCCATTGAAGAGTAACATTAATCGCCAAAGAATCAGTTTTATTTTCAGGATAAATCAAATTCGGAGCTTGAATTGCCGTTGTGAAAGACCATGTATCAGACCACTGGCTGGGACCTCCCGCTCCTTTAGCCGAAATACGCCAGTAGTAAGTTATTTTACCCTGTTCCAAATTTTCAACATTAAATGTATCCTGATTTATTCCATCCTTTTCCAAAAAGATATCTGTGAATGCAGGGTCAGTACCTATTTGGATTTTGTAAAATGACGCCCCGTCAACTTTATTCCATCTTAACACTTTTGCATCAGTGATACCTTTTGAATTGTCGGAAGGTGAAACAAGAGTAGGTTGTGAAGGAACTGAAGGTAAATTCGTAACAGTATTTGTGAAAACACCTGCGCCATGTGTAGCTGCGGCAATCAAGCCATCGCTGTGCCTTGCGTCGAGCATATCAACAACTACATTGCCGATTGTTGCAGCTCCTTCCTGCTGCCAAACTGTGTATTCACCATCAAGATATGCTGTTGAATAAATACCGGTAGAAGTTCCCGCAAAGTACATATTTGTACCATTCACTTTAAGTATTTCAATCCAGTTCACAGCGGGTCCACTGCCGCCTCCACCTGGGAACTCCTCAAGGTTACCCGAAATTGAAGTCCAGCTTTGACCTCCGTTCGTGGAAAAGAAAACACTTTGAACGTTATAATTTGAAAATGAAATGATTATCTTATTCGCATCATCTTCATCAACTGCTATACTGCTTACATAAGCTCTTCTTGGAAAATTAATTCCGGTAATTTCAACGGGTGTTGGATATCCTGTATTTGCATCTATTAACTTGAAGACTCTTCCATTTGATGTCCCATAATAAACAATATTCGCAGGATTTGTCGAAACCTGTAGTGCTGTCATGATAGTATCATTGGTTCCGGGAAGTCTTGTTTGAGGAAGGCTGTCCCATCCGATTGATGTTGAATCTCTGGAATCTACTTCGGGAATTGAAGAAAGGTCATTGTTACGCCAAATCAATTTACCTCCGCCCAGATACATCAAATTATTATTATGAGGGTCAAGCTGAAAAGGTGAGAGCCATATTAAATCCTTAGCTCCGTCCGGGTCAATTCTTGTCTTTACTGTAACATTTCCATCAGGTGCATATTTCAATTTCCAGATTTTTATTTTCGGCTGATAAAAAGAATTTTGTGATGTAATAATAAATGAGCCTCCGTCAGCAATGGCACAATTAAGACCGTCGCCTTGTGTCAGGCTTTTCCAACCTGTATTAGTGTTATCTGTATTTGTAAACAAAGTTTCATTATCCTGCAAGCCTCCGATAATTTTCTTATCGCCTGAACTTGTGTGGTCAATTGCTACCGTATAAAATTGAGTTGTGTAATAACCATTATTAAGCGATGTCCATTCGACATTATCCGACATATTGTTCAATGTCTTTGCTACACCGCCATCAGAACCCGAAAGCATGATATTTGAATTTGACGGCATGAAAACAATTGCATGCTGGTCGGGATGTTGATTAGGATATACCTGATAACCTGTACCTGTGTAAGTGCTGTTGTATCCACCTATCCATGATGTATTATTTGAACTATTAAAACCATCATTTGAACGATATAGATTTGTCCCTCCAATGAAGACAACATCAGGATTATCAGGTTTGACTTTCACAAGTAAATTATAAGAACCCTGCGGATTAAAATGCCCCCTTCTGTTTGACGGCATCGGAAGATTCTGTGACCTGTCCTCCCATGTTCCGCCAATACCCGCACCATTGCCTGAAATGTATGTGTATTTGAAAAAGCTGTTCCATAAAGTATCTCCGGTCTGGTTAAGTGTGGCTTTGCCTGAACCGGTTGTTACAGCCGCGAGGAAATACACCCGGTTTTCATCTGATGGTGCAATACCGATTACAATTCTGCTGTAATTTCTCGGAAATGATGAGGGAGTAATATCATCCCAATCTATTCCATCAACAGAACGGTAAATTCCCATCACCCTGGAATTATTATTCCCCCCATACGTTTTTTGGCTCAATGCCGCATAATATACTCTCTTCGATGTCATTGCAATGTCTGCATAATCGCTGTAAGCATTACCGAAACCGCCAAGATTAGATTCCCATGTTATTCCCCCGTTAGTAGTACGGTAGATACCTCCGCGGGCAGTAGCAACGTGAATAATATCATCATTTTTCCTGGTATAATCGAGAACCATATTCCAAATATAATCGAATTGACTCTGCCATGGATAGGGACTTGATGAAGTAGATAAAATAGGTTTCCAGCTTTGACCATTATCAGTTGATTTGAAAATACCGTTACCACTTATGTCTGCCGAGTTCCCGTAAAACTCGCCAGTTCCGTAATACCATGTGTCTTCCTTTCCTTGCCTTGTATCCTGAATAATGCAGGATACCGAATGCATCTGGTCAGGAGCAGTAACCTTAATCCATGAAATACCCCCATCAGTAGAACGCCACATCCCACCCGATACTCCGCCTGCAAGAATAATGTTTTCATTTCGGACGTCAACTGCTAAAGCCCTTGTTCTGCCCCCGACATTTATTGGACCTCTCCTTGTCCAGTTTTCACTCAATAAATAATCGTAATCGCTTTTCAGATTTTGTAATGCACCGGGAAGATTTGAGACAAAATTTAGTTCCTTCTGTCTTATATGGTCAGGTATTTTTCCTGTTGCCGGGTCACGGTATCTCAATAGATTTAACTCATTCATATTTTTCAACGAGAGGCCATCTCCTGAAGTTCCTTTCTCATTATTCATCATAGAATAATAATTACTAAAAAATATCAGTGCTGATACTGCAGAACTGCCAATGATTAACTTTAACCAAGTAAAGAATTTAATTCTCATTTTTGCCTCAAGCAATATTTATGACTTATATTAACTGTCATTGAAAATTTTAAATTTATTTATTTTAAATTTATTGAAAATTTTAAATTGAAAATTAAAAATTCTTAAAGCTATTTTCTGCTTTCTCTCATTCTGAAAAAGTTCATCAATGGCTTAATATAAGATTCATCAGCACGAATTTTTACAACATCTACCTTGCTTTTTGCAAATAATTCCTTAAGCTTGGACTGCTTCAAATTCCACCAATCGGTATAATTTTTTCTGATTGCCTTGTTCGAGGTATCAATCCATTTGAATTGCCCTGATTCGCCGTCCTGTGCGAATACCAAACCTATATCAGGAAATTCTGTTTCCCTGTAATCGTAAATCTGCATAGCAATCGTATCGTGCTTTTTACTCGATATTTTTAAAGCATCCTCAAAGCCATTGTCAATAAAATCGGAAATTACAAAAACAATACTTCTTTTCTTAATAACATTAATAAGATACCTCAATGCCTGAGCTATATCAGTTTTCTTATGGCTTGGCTTAAATTCGATTAATTCGCTTATTATTCTCAGAATATGTGTTCTTCCTTTTTTCGGTGGAATGAATTTTTCAATTTTGTCACTGAAGAAAATCACACCGATTTTATCATTATTCTGAATTGCCGAAAAAGCAAGAATGGCACAAAGCTCTGTAATCAAATCCTTTTTAAATTGTAGTTTTGTTCCGAAGTTCTCAGATGAACTGACATCAACCATTAAAATAACAGTAAGCTCTCTTTCCTCTTCGAAAACCTTAATAAATGGGTGATTGAATCTTGCAGTAACGTTCCAGTCAATAGCCCTGATATCATCTCCGAAATGATATTCCCTCACCTCGCTGAAAGCCATACCCCTTCCCTTAAAGGTGCTGTGGTATTCACCAGAAAATAACTGTTTCGATAGGCCTCTTGTCCTTATTTCAATTTTTCTTACTTTTTTTATTAGCTCAGTGGCTTCCATACTAATCCGTATTTCTTATGGCACTTCGATTGTATTAAGAATCTCATTAATTATATCTTCAGTTGTAATATTTTCAGCCTCGGCTTCGTAAGTCAATCCCATGCGATGCCTCAAAACGTCATGGCAGATTGCCCTGACATCTTCAGGAATCACATAACCCCGCCTCTTGATAAATGCATAAGCTTTTGAAGCAAGGGCTAAATAAATTGAAGCTCTTGGTGATGCCCCATAAGAAATCATCTGCTCGAGTTTTTCCAGTTTAAATTCTTTTGGTTCGCGTGTGGCGAAAACTATATCGAGTATATACTGCTCGATTTTTTCATCCATGTATATATCTTTTACGATATTTCTTGCCCTTAGAATATCCTCAGTTTTGACGACAGGTTTTGCAGTTGGAAAGTCAACTGCTATATTCTGCTTCATGATATCGAGTTCATCTTTTCTATTTGGATAATTTATCATGATTTTCAGCATGAACCTGTCAACCTGTGCTTCGGGAAGCGGATATGTCCCTTCCTGTTCCAACGGATTTTGAGTAGCGAGTACAAGAAACGGTTCATCTAATTTGTATGTGTTATCACCTATTGTAATCTGACGTTCCTGCATAGCTTCAAGCAATGCACTTTGTACTTTCGATGGCGCCCTGTTAATTTCATCTGCGAGAATAAAATTCGCAAAGATTGGGCCCTTCCTTACAGTAAATTCTTCTTTCTTCTGATTGTAAATCATAGTACCAATTAAATCGGCAGGAAGCAAATCAGGAGTGAATTGGATTCGGCTGAATTTTGCTTCAATTGCCGAAGCGAGTGTCTTGATTGCAAGTGTTTTGGCTAAACCGGGAACACCTTCAAGAAGCAGATGCCCGTTTGAAAGCAAGCCGATAAGAAGCCGCTCAACCATTGCCTTTTGTCCGACAATGACTTTTCCCATTTCCATAAAAAGAACATCAATAAATGAACTCTCTGTCTGAATCCTTTGATTCAGTTCATTAATATCTACCATTAGAAAAATCCTTTATAATTTTTTAAAATGTTTTTTCTTTTTTGCAAACTAACTGAACATATAACGAAAATTATGAATCAATATTATGGAGAGGTAAAACTATTACTATTTGAAATTTTTACAACTACATTCATAAATTTTATTTACTGAAAAAAAAAATCTGACAATGAAAATTTTAAAAATCCAATCATAAAATTTTAATAAGAGATAAATTCAAATTATTTGTCGGAATTAATCATAATTTTATCTCAAATTATTTATAATCAAATACAACATCCTATCTTTTCTAATTATTTCGTATATAATTTCCGATTCATAAACGGATATTTTAATAAGCATATAAATTGCAATAAGTTAATAGTGTCGCTATAATCCCAATAGATAATATTAGTATATAAAACTATTGAGATAAATAGATAAAATATATATTAGAATTGACTAAATTTATTATGAAATATTTGATAATAAAAGACTTATGATATTATTACTTAGCTTTACCTAAACCCATTTCACTTATATTTTTATTTTTCAATGACTTACAAAATAATTTTTGTAACATTTTTGTTACAAACGAAATTTTCGCTAATTTTCATTTTTACATTTTGCTTAGTTCTTTTTTCCTTTGAAGATTTTGTAAAATTACAATTCAATGAAAAAGACCAATTATTAAAAAAGCAGAAGAAAATATTTAAGAAAATTAGTTTGGTGTAAGATGGCTAAGGTTAAAGGCGACATTATTATTGACATTCAAAGATGTAAAGGTTGCGAATTGTGTATTGAATCCTGCCCCGAAGAAACGATTGCCCTGTCCTTGAGTATAAACCAAAAGGGATATAAATATGCAACGATTGTGAATCAGTCCTGTACAGGTTGTGCTAATTGTGCTTTGGTATGCCCGGAGGCAATTATAACAGTTTACAGAAAAGTAATAAAGAAAAATTAATATAAAAAGAATAAGCTCTAAAAAAAGAGAACACGGAGTAATAATGAGTAAAAAGAAGTTGATGAAAGGGAATGAAGCCCTCGCAGAAGCTATGATTAGAGCAGGATGCGATGCTTATTTTGGATACCCTATTACACCTCAATCCGAGGTGATTGAATATTTATCGAGAGAAGCCACTAACAGAACAGGTATGGTTGTTTTACAGGCTGAAAGTGAAGTTGCCGCTATTAATATGATATATGGTTCTGCCGCTTGCGGTAGAAGAGTAATGACTACTTCTTCCAGTCCCGGCATCAGTTTAATGCAGGAAGGTTTATCATACATTGCCGCTGCAGAATTGCCATGCTTAGTTGCTAATATCAACAGGGGAGGACCCGGCTTGGGAACAATCCAGCCTTCTCAGGGAGATTATTTCCAGGCAACAAAAGGCGGCGGTCACGGTGATTATCATCTGATAGTGCTTGCCCCTTCGAGTGTTCAGGAAATGGTTGATTATGTTTTACTTGGTTTCGAGTTAAGTGAAAAATACAGATGCCCCACGATGCTCCTCACAGACGGAGCTATCGGACAAATGATGGAGAAGGTTGAACTGTTCGAGCAGATGCCGAGAAAAACAGAATTTCCTGATTGGGCTACTACCGGCAAACCAAAGGATAGCGACAGAAGAATAATTACATCCTTATTTATTCAACCTGAAAAGATGGAGCAAATCAATCTCGGACTTCAAAGAAAATACAGGGAAATAGAAAAGAATGAAGTGAGGTACCAAACAATTGACACCGATGATGCCGATTACATTTTCACCGGTTTCGGCTTGGGTGCCAGGATTTGTACAAAAGCAATGGAGCTTGGCAGGGCAAAAGGATATAAGATTGGTGTTATTCGTCCTCAGACTCTATATCCTTTCCCTTATGATTTATATTTTGAACATTCCAAAAAAGTTAAGGGAATATTTGATGTGGAAATGAATGCCGGACAAATGGTCGAAGATGTAAGGCTTGCAGTCCTGGGAAATACAAGAGTTGAATTTTACGGTAGAATGGGAGGCATCATTCCAACACCCGACGAAATTCTTGAAAATTTTGAAAAAATGTTTTTACAGTGAGGTAATAGAAATGGCTGAAGAAGAAAAGGATTTTATTTTTAGTGATATATGCGTTGAAGAAAATCTTGTTTACAGAAAACCGGATACATTAACTGATACCGAACTTCATTACTGTCCGGGATGCGGACATGGAGTAGCTCATAAAATACTGATGGAAGTAGTTGACGAATTAGGAATCCAGAATGAGACAATAGGAGTTGCACCCGTTGGATGTTCTGTTTTCGCTTATCATTATCTAAATGTTGATATGCAGGAAGCGGCTCACGGAAGGGCTTGTGCAGTTGCCACGGGAATAAAAAGAGTGCAACCCGATAAATTTGTTTTTACATACCAGGGCGACGGAGACCTTGCCGCTATCGGAACTGCTGAAACAATTCATGCCGCTAATAGAGGTGAGAATTTCCTGATTGTGTTCATTAACAATGGTGTCTATGGAATGACAAGCGGTCAGATGGCTCCAACAACTTTACCCGGAATGGTAACAACTACATCACCGTTCGGCAGGGATACAAAAATTCATGGATATCCTCTCAAAATTGCAAATTTAGTTGCAAGTTTACCAGGAGTTGCTTACGTTACCCGCCAGTCAGTTCATAAACCGGTAAATGTGAGAAAAGCAAAAAAAGCTTTCCAAAAGGCATTTGAGTATCAAAAAAGAGGTTTGGGAACTTGTTTGGTAGAAATAGTTTCAAATTGCCCGTCAAACTGGAGAATGACACCATTAGAATCCAATAAGTTCGTGGAAGATAAGATGATACCATTTTATCCCCTTGGTGATTTAAAAGTTCCGGAGGGCAAATAATATGACACAGGAAGCAATTTTTTCAGGATTTGGCGGTCAGGGTGTTTTGACTATGGGAATGCTTCTCGGATATGCGGGAATCATTGAAGATAAAGAAGTTACATGGATGCCTTCTTACGGGCCCGAGATGAGAGGCGGTACTGCAAATTGTATAACAATAATTTCGGATACTTCCATAAGTTCCCCAATTATCTCGACTTTCGACACTTTGATGGCACTCAACCAGCCTTCGGTTGATAAATTTGAAGAAAAAGTTAAAAAGGGAGGCAATATTATTTATGATAGTACGAATATAATAAATGTTCCAACGAGAAAAGATATAAATATTTATGCCGTACCCGGCAGCGAGACTGCTGTCAGGTTGAAAAATTCTAAGGTGCTTAATATGATTATGCTTGGTTCTTTCCTAAAAGTGAATCCTATTTTAAAATTGGAATCCATTTGGAAAGCCTTAGAACAAGTACTCCCAGAACGGTATCATCATCTAATCCCGTTGAATCAGGAGGCCTTCAATACCGGAATGGAGCTTATTGCAAAGTAATGGTAAAGGAATGGCAGTTACAACAAAGTCCCCCTCCCCCAAGGGGGATTTTTTTTTTATATCAAAGATTAACAAAATCGTTTTGAATAGAAATAACCACTATGGATTTATCCACTTAATAATCCAATAAGAGACTAAAGTCGGAGTGTGTGGCAATTAACCTCCACTATCTAAAGATATTGGCTATTCAATATATCAAACTACACTGCCATGCAAATCATACTCTTCAGCTTTCTCAATTTTCACATTGACAAATGTTCCGGGTTCAATTTGTTCGACGCTGTTTAAATACACTGCATTATCAATATCAGGTGCGTCATTTTGGGTTCTTCCGATGTAATTATCAGGAGAGACCTTTTCATCTATGAGTACTTTGAGAGTCGTTCCGATTTTATTCCTGTTCTTCTTCATTGAAATTGATTGCTGTAATTCCATCAATATATTTCGTCTTTCTTCCTTAAATTTTT
>JAKAKE010000086.1 GCA_021824625.1 Bacteroidota bacterium
GGGCAAAGCAGTCGAGAATGCCCTGCATGCAATCGAATTTCCAATGCTCAACAATTTAAGAATTGGTAAATTTGTCGAAATGACAGTTGAGGCAGAAAACAACGAAAAGGCTAAAGCATTAGTAATCGATGCATGTAATAAATTAGTAGCAAATCCGATTATAGAGGATTTCAAAATTACATTAACTGAATTTAATTAGACTGTAGGCTATAGACTATAGACTGTAGGACAAAAAATGAGAGAGCATACTAAATTAAGGGCTTTTGAACTCGTTGATGAAATAGCAGTATTAATTTATAATGTTACAATTATAATGTTACAAAAGGGTTTCCAAAGGATGAAATTTTGGGATTAACTTCGCAAATGAGGAGGTCTGCAGTTTCTGTACCCTCAAATATTGTTGAGGGAAGTGCGCGTAAAGGTCAAACGGAATATGTAAGATTTCTTGAAATAGCTTTTGCTTCTTTAAAGGAATTACATTATCAATTTTCTTCAGCAGAAAAATTAGGCTATATTAAAGAATCAGACAATAGTAAATGTTTATCAAAATTTCTTGAAAATGAAAAGGTATTAGGAGGTTTAATATGAAAATCAAGAAAAACCTAATTAACTTTAGACCAATAGCCTAAAGCCTACAGTCTAAAGTCTAAAGTCTAAATAAATTAATTTAATATTGAATTGTGAATTAAATATGAAGTTTGGTATAGTTGTTTTTCCCGGCTCAAATTGCGACCATGACGCATACTTTGCAACAAAGAAAAATGCAAAGCAGGAGGCTGTATTCTTATGGCACAAGGATACATCAATACCACCCGATATAGATTGTGTTATCTTACCCGGTGGTTTCTCTTACGGTGATTATTTACGTTGCGGAGCTATCGCGAGATTTTCTCCGATTATGAATGAAGTCATAACTTTCGCAAATAAAGGAGGCTATATTCTGGGTATTTGCAACGGCTTTCAGACTTTGACCGAAGCTGGATTATTACCCGGAACCCTTCTTAGAAATAAATCACTGAATTTTGTATGTACTGATGTCAATTTGAAAGTAATGAATAATTCAAACATTTTTACATCGAAGATACAAACCGGAGATATTATAAGGATTCCTATTGCTCATGGTGAGGGAAATTATTATGCTGATGATGATACTATAACTGAATTAGAGGCAAATAATCAAATAGCGTTCAAGTATTGCGATAATGAGGGCAATTATACCGAATCAAGTAATCCGAATGGTTCAATGAATAATATAGCGGGCATAATGAACAAAAAAAGGAATATTTTGGGAATGATGCCCCATCCCGAAAGATATTCCGACAAACAGCTTGGCTGCAATGACGGCATAAAGATTTTTGAATCAATTGCAGATTCATTAAAATAAATTTTTATTCAATTTCATATTTTATTATTATTTAAATTCGTAATTCGTAATTCGTAATTCGTAATTAATATTTGGGTGATATATGTTTGGAATGCCCGGCGGCTGGGAATGGATTTTAATTCTAATTATCATTATTCTTCTTTTCGGAGCAAAGAAAATACCAGAACTTATGCGTGGACTCGGTTCTGGTATCAAAGAGTTCAAAAAAGCTTCAAACGTTGAGGATGATAAAGATAACAACAAGTTAAAAGAAGAAAACCAAAAATAACAACATTATGTTTGTTATATTAATTTCATTAGTAATTATTAATTATTAATTAGTAATTAATTTATGTTCGATATAGGCGGTGGTGAATTATTACTTATTGTTCTTGCTATTATTGTTTTCTTCGGTCCGAAAAAACTCCCCGAGGTTGCAAATATGGTAGGCAAAGGTATGCGTAAAGTAAGACAGGCACAAGCCCAATTCCAAAGCCAAATTTCAGCACTCGAACATGAAATAAAAAATACTGCTGATTTTAGTGATGAAAAAACAAATCAAATAAATGATATTTCAAATCAAAATAATTATATAATTGATTCTGCAATAGAAAATAGTAAATCACCGAATAAAAATTCAGATATTTAAATAATTATATATCAAATAGTTATAGTATTTACTTAATATAATTTATTATTTAATGATTCTATCCTCAAATTAAAATTAATAAATGAAAAAAAAGTTCTTCGTTATAATTAATCCCAACGCAGGAAAAAAGAAAGCCCAAAAAGATTGGGCTGTTCTTTCTAATCTACTTACAAACAACGGTTTTCAATTTGAATTTACTTTCTCAAACGGCAGAATGGATGCTTTTAATCTTGCATTAGATGCAATAGCAAACGGTACCAGAGAAATTATTGCAATCGGAGGTGATGGTACTTTCAATGAAGTTATAAACGCCATAATCTCACAGAAAAATTGCACTTCAACTGACATTACAATTGGGTTATTTGGTATCGGAACAGGAAATGACTGGTGCAGAACTTTGAAAATCCCTTGTGAATATAACCAAGCACTTGAAATAATAAAAACCGGTAACACATTCTTGCAGGATGTTGGGGTTGCTCACTTTGAATATGATGGAATAAAATCATCGAGGTATTTCGCTAATGTTGCAGGAATGGGGTTCGATGCTACCGTTGCAAAAAAAGTAAATGATGATAAGGACAGCAGCCACACCGGAAAAATCCTATACCTGAAAAATCTCTTGCTATGTCTTCTGAAATCGAAAATTGTAAACTGTGAAATCAAGATTGACGATGAAAAATTTAATACAGAGATTTTCAGCATGAGCGTCGGTATTGGCAAATACAATGGTGGAGGTATGATGCAGTTGCCAAATGCTGTTCCTGACGACGGTTTGTTGGATATTACTTTGATTAAAAAAATCAGCAAATTTGACGTAATGAAACAAACGAAGAATCTTTATGATGGCACATTTATCAAACACCCAAGCGTGGCATTATATCAAGGAAAAAATGTTGAAATAACTTCCGATACACTTGTTAATTTAGAACTCGATGGTGAATCTGTTGGTCACTCCCCTTTCAGTTTTGGAATCCTACCAAAAGCATTAAAGGTTTACATACCATAATCAATTTTCCAAAAAATAATTTTGATTTGATTAATATATTTTTTAGTTTAATGTAAATATGAATTGTAATATATTCCTGCTAATAAAATTTTCTTTTTTGAATTAGAAGAATATCTGTGTAGGCAGATACCAAATCTGCCATGTCTGGACTGAAGAGAGGTTGTAAATTTCAACTGTTGTTCTGAATTTTCTAATTGAAGAAGATAACTGTAATCAATATTAACAGGAGTGTATTATGAAAGCATTTTACAAAGTAATTATTGAATTGTCATTTTTTGTCTTTCTTTTTGCCTTAAATTTACAGGCACAAAGCTTTAAAATTGTTCTATCAAGCAACTCATTAGAACCTCCCGGAATCTACGGAACAAATTCTTTAAATGCAGGAGGCTTTACTTTTGCATACAACAGCTATTACCTGAATAATGTTTATTATTCTTCCTATCCGGTGTATTCGCGAAATTCTGATGTTTTTGTAAGATTCGAAACAAATCCGCAGGGAACAAAACTTATTGTCAGAAAAGCTTTAAACGGAGACTATTTCAGGGAATTTGATATAACTGGTTACAATCCGCAATGGATTGGGAGTTCAGGGAAATTATATTACGAGAAAGCCCCAGCTGGAAGTGTAACGGAATGCAGGTCAATTGACATCGTATCGGGAGTTGATGAAAAAATCGGTGAACTGAATGACCAGTATTATCCCCCGTCTGACCCAGCTCTCGGAGCAGGTGCAGTAAGTTACGACGGTAAAAAAATTGCTTATTTAAAAGGAGTGTCAATTTACATTTACAATATTTCAACAGGAGAAGAAAATCCATTAGTAAAACCGGATGAAAATAA
This sequence comes from Bacteroidota bacterium, assembly GCA_021824625.1. Classification (GTDB taxonomy): domain Bacteria; phylum Bacteroidota; class Ignavibacteria; order Kapaibacteriales; family UBA2268; genus XYC2-FULL-35-21. Next base: position 3,859 of record JAKAKE010000086.1, read on the forward strand.
CACAGTTGATGACAGTCTTGAAAGAAAGGTAAAGCTTGTTGCAGGTCCCGCAGCACCAATGACAATAAGACATCTTAGTTGGTCAAAAGATGGTGAATTTATTGCCTGTTTCGGCTCAGTCAGTTTTCAAAGACCACTTCCTTCAGATACAACAAAATTCTATACATTAAGCAGACAAGGTATTTTGGTTGTAAAGACCTCATCAGGTGAAGTCAAGACAATTTATGAGTCCAAGAACTATACATTTGAACACCCCGAAAACTTTTTCTTTTCTCCATCAGGAAAAACTTTGGCATTTAATGTAACAGGGCTTAATAATAAAGTTCATATTTTCATGGCTAATCCTAAGAAAAGCAATTCGGGAAGAGACAGAGGTATTGGCAGAATCATCGCAGGTTTCCCGTCAAAGCAGTATTGGGCTTTAAATCCCTGGTCATCGGATGGAGGAAAGCTTTTATACCAAAATGAAGATGACGGTACATTGGGTTATACCCGAGAATGTTCTGACGGTCAAATAATAATGAATAAAGATGTGAAAAAAATATATATTCAGGATGCTCAGTGGGCTGATGTTTCTGCAAGCACTAAACCATATACTATAACACTTGTTGATATTAACAATATACCAATTGCTGAAAAATTATTTTATCTTTATCTGAACGGTTGCAAATTGGATTCCATAATGACAGATGCAAGCGGGAAATTCACACTCTCGGCTTTCAAAGGAGATACACTTAAAGTTGAACATTTTCCTTCGTACCGCTCTGCAGTTAAGCCTGGCCACGATTCCTGTGCCGGTGATACAATGTATTACATCACAATTGATAACGGAAAATTCGATGGTGTCGGCAACAGTTTTTATTTCGAACTGGGTGCCGATAAAAATCCAACCATAATTGTTGACCACACAACTATAAATTATAACCTAATAGTATCAATCGGATGGGATGCAAAACGTGAATATATTGATACGCTCGCAAGCTGGTGCAGGAAATTATCGAATTATTATTATGATGTTTCTGATGGTCAAATTAAATTTAATCAGATTGATATTTACGATAATCTTCAAAAGTGGAATGAATGCGATATACGAGTCTTTGCAAATAATATGGTATGGCCCATGTCTTATGCTGGAGCAATTAATAATAATGACCCGGATTTAATTGTTAATCTACCGCGAAAATGGTACGGTGACTCAAGTAAATCCAGAAACTTGTCTTCAAGGATAGACTGGCTTTCAATTAAAAATGATTATCAGGCACCAACAATCGGACATGAACTTGGGCATTATATGCTTGGATTTTATGACGAGTATTTATTCTTTAACAGTGCAGGAAATCCTATAGATGGAAGAAGCTTACCTGCGGGTTATAACTTCGGATTTATGCAGAAGCAATATCCATCCGGAGGTGTATGGTCAACTGAAATGTCTAATGCATCGAGGTATCCGAATAATAACTATAAAATAACTAAACAATGGTATAAGAATCGAGTTGACTGTTGGACCGGTTTCGAAAAAAATTATGAAAAAGTATATAATGGAGTACTCTGCCCAATTATAAAACCTTCTGAAAGAGTAATTACCGGGGGATTGAATTATCTTCCCGGTCCTGAATTGAATGTCGGAAAAGAACTAAAAATTAATATTTATGATAAAAATACAGGAGCAGGCGATGTGAATCTAATTGTATTTGACAGAACAAGAAGACCCTTGAGGCAATCAAGTATTTTTTTATACAAACCAACTGCTACAATACCGGAAGGTGACAATGCAGACGATGGTACTTTCAGAGTTTTAGGTGCCAATGTTAACGACAAGCTAAGATTAATTGATATTGATAAGACAACTAATACAACTTATGAACAGATTGTGAATGTTACTGCTGTAACGAGTTTCGAAAAAGAAAAAGAAAGAACCTTAGATGAACCGGTTGAAGTAATAATGAATGAAGTCAGTGGAACCTTCAACCAGGTTAATACATGGAATTTTGATAATAATAGAAATCTGAATTTCAAATCGTATGTTAATAAACAATTCTCAAATCAGCCATCTCTTGAAATTTCCAATTCAGTAGATTCACTTATTAATTTTGATATGAATTATGCCTCAGGAAAATTATTATACAGTAGTTTGCTTGATTCTAATATAAAAAGCAGCGGAATAATAATGATGAATGCTTATGATGATTCACAGGATACATTCTTTGTTCCCATGACATACAAAATTACCGGTAATAATCCGATTTTATCAAATTATGAAGGTGATTTAAATTTATTCCTCGATTCGGCAAATGAGCAAATAACAAAAATTGCTTTTTTATCCTGCAAATTCCATACAAGCAGAAACGGATTGGATGATGATGCCGAGCAGTCAGGCAATGTTCATTCAATCGCAACTTATCCCATTCCGGTTAACTCTGAATTACCATCAGCAATTCAAATCGGATATTATCCCGATGAGCTTGTGAATAAGCCTCAGGATTGGCTTAGAATATTTAAATGGGATGAAGATTCTTTGAAAGGGAGTTTACTCGGCGGAATTGTTGATACAGTCAATCATTATGTAAGAACAACAATCACTTCGACAGGCACTTATGCAGTATTTACGGTTAACAATCCTGTTTCGGTTGATGAAGGCTCACTATATTATAATATTCAAATCACACCGAATCCTTGTGATGACAGAGCTATCCTAAGCATTACCAATTTGAAGGATGAGATTGTTTCAATTTCATTATTCAATTCTTATGGTAATGAAATAGCGATGCTTTCTGAGAATACATATTTGTCTCCGGGTAATCATAAACTTGAGATTAATACAGGAGACCTTACATCAGGAATATATTTCTTAAGAGTAAGAACAAGGGCAGGCTCTCATTTAGTGAAATTTGTTGTGGTGAGGTAAGTTGTCTGAACAGGATACACTGGATTAAAGGATTGCAGGATTTTATTAAGTTTTGTGTGTTGTGTGTTGTGTGTTGAGTGTTGTGTTGGTTAACGCAAAGGCACTATGAAATTTTGAATTTTGAATTTTAAGTTTTTAATTTAACCTCACCCTAAATCCCTCTCCAAGTGGAGAGGGACTTTTTTTTGTCTATATTGAGCCAAAATTGGGCAGAATTGGGCATTTTGAGCAGGTTTGACACGATTTTTCATCTGCTCAAAATCATGTTTTAATTCTTTATTTATCAATAGGGTGAATTTGGTTGATTGTTTTAAAATTTGTGCCTAAAAAGAGAAACGACCTGCTTAATTTACAACTCTAAATATAGAATTTTCAAGGGATTAGTAATGAATGAATTTTTAATAATAACCTTCAACCCCCAACCCTTCTCCCAGTGGGCGAAGGGAGTATAATTTACATGGTTATTCATACCAGCAATGACTGGATTCAGTCCGACATGGATTAACAAAGAACTCGGTGCAAAGATAAGGATGTGGGGATGATATGTCAAGAAAATGGTTTAAAGATGATTTTAAAATGGTTTTAAAAATATACAATTTGGAAAAAATGTAAATAAATTTGAATTAGCTTTATTTTTAAGTTAAAAATCCATATTCATAAATATCAGGAAGGATTTTTTCTTTTAAAATATTATGTTTGAAATTAACATTCTCTATAAGCTCTTTTCCTAAATTCTGTTCAAGTAAGGCTTGCCTTATTTGCCACCAACCTGCGTCCCAAGTATGAATTTTAAATTTGCCTGTGTTTAATTCTGTAAAGTGTTCGAAGTAGAATTTATATAATTCCTTCCCAGCTTCTAATACTTCATTTGCTTCTCTTGATAATCTTTGCTCTTTCAACCATTCAGCTAAAAATCTATTGTCAGCTGAAGATAATGATTTCCTTATTTCTCGGTCCGATATTTTCCATTTTTTTATTTCCTGAATTTGGAATGGGAAAATATTATTCGGTATTTGAAAGATTTGTTTTTTATAAAACACATCTTTCATTGAAACAGTTTGATTGCTTGAACTAAATAAATTCCAAATTGTACAATCATTTATAAAATATTGTTTAACTTTTTTTAATGGCTGTAAGAATTGGTCTCTGTCATTAAGCCAGTCCGCTTTGGGAATTCTACGAACTGCATGTATAATCATACTTTTTTCAAAATTGTCTTTTGTGATAGATAACGCACCTGCGCTTGCATAAGGACCAGATAATAATGCAGTGTAGTTTTGATTTTGAAAATCATTTCCCTTACACATAAGAGAGGCAATAAAGCCATTAGCAACTCTGTCTCGTATGTCTTTATTTATATTCTTAACATTAATTGCAGAGCCAAAAGGAGGATAAATATTATCAGCTACAGGTCTATCAATCCACTTGCTTAAAAAAGTGTTCCTGTGCTCTGATACAAATCGCTTAATTCCAATTTTTTCGACATATGAATCAAAAACATCTAAATCTATTTTTTGGTCTTCAATTTTTTTTCTTTTTGATAAATCCCAAATAATAAAACCAATTGGGAAAGCATTGTTATCTTTTGTTCCTGAAAAATTTGCAGAGGAAAAAACAAAACCACGCTCAAAAACAAATTGAAATACTTTGTCTCTAAATTTTTGGTCGTTATTTGCATTAATATATTTTAAAGTAGAAAATAATCCTAAATGAGCTTTTTTACCTATAAACTCTTCTTTTATACGAAACAGAAATTGAGCAAATAATTCTCGACTTACCTCGCCCAAATCTTCACTGTGCATTACCTTTCTAACATTTGTATCACTTACATCCTTTTTGCTTTTTTTCCCTTTAGTACCTGCAGTTTGGCTTGTTGCAAAAGGTGGATTAATGAAGATTACCCATTTTAATTTTGTATTTGCTAAATCTTTTTGTAGTTTTTCAGGAAGTTTCCAAGTTTTATCAAAGGGCAAACTACCATTAGAAAAAACATTTGCAACATCATCATTCAGATAATCATAATGAAAAACTGTTGCTTCAGGAAAAAGTTTTTTACAATGAACAACATCTTCGTGATGGTAAGTTGATAGATAAGTATATTTATATGCTTCGCTTGGTAAATGATATTGTAAATTTCCAGTGCCAGCAGCCATATCCCATAATCTATAATTCTTTCTCCACCATTTTTTGCCAAGCGTTTTTTCTAAATAGTCCAAAGCTTTTTTTGCAAACTTCAAAGGAGTAAAAAATTCTCCCTGAAATCTTCTGAGTTCTTCATCAGTAAGACGGTCAAGTTTCGCATAAATACTTCTGATTAATTCATATTTGTTTACTTTTTCATAAATACTCCAGAAATATTCATATTTATGGAGTAGAATTTTTTTAATTTTTCTTTCACCATTTTCAAAAACGAAAATAATTTTATTTTCTCTTTTATCAATGTGTGTCCTTCCCCTTTGAATATCTGAAATAAAGTATCTTGAGGACTTTAAGCCATTTCTTACTTCTTCTCCGAAATTTAAATTCCAATATCTATAAACATCTTCAAAATTTTCTTCAGTAATTATTTTCTTATCCGCTAATGGTAATTCTAAATGATCACTTAGATATCCACTGAGTTTTTCATATAAGATTTTATACTCATTCTCATTATGGATTTTATAAATATGAATAATTCTGAGATCTTTAGTTTTGGATAAGTCTTCAATTAATTTTGGATCGGGAATACTTGGAGCTAAATCCCAATCGTATTTTTCTTCCTCATCAGTTGAAAAATCTTTCCAAATCAAAGTCTCTGTTATAATAACTTCATTTTTATCAGCTAAGCATAAAATAGGTGGGATTTGTTTATCAGTTAATCCGTATTTTAATCTATGTACATAATATAGTGTTTGAGCAAGAACAGTAGCTCTTGATTTTAGATTTTCAAAATTTTTATTGTATTTGAATTCAAATAAAACATGAGGAGTATATAAATCAATTCCGGCTGATGTGTCATATTTAATTCCAAAATGCTTAGCGAAGATAAATTTAATATCCTCTTCAGTATTGCCATTATTTAAATCAAGACAGAAATTTTTATAACTCATTTAAGTTTTATCATTGATTTAGGATTGCACTCAACTCATTTTTTTCATTAACATTCAAATTTAGTATTTTTTTTTGAATTTAACAAGATAAGGAAATCTAATTATCAAGATTTACGATATAAAAGTGTAGTTTATGAGAAGATCTTTAGACAAG
>JAKAKE010000142.1 GCA_021824625.1 Bacteroidota bacterium
TACTTTGAATCAGGAATTGTATTGAAGAATATAAAAGAACAATTCCTAAAATAATTTTAAATATTAGACCAGGCAAATTCAAATATCCACCAAGAAAAGCAAATGGTACAGATGTAATTGCAAAGGGCCAAAAAAGCTTCCAGCTGAAATGTCCTGCCTTATAGAATTGATATGTTGCTATGGATGCAACAAATATATTAAGCACTAAAGCAGAAGGTTTGATTATTTCAGGAGCTAATCCGAACAAGGTCATTATTGCAATGTAACCTGATGCCCCGGCGTGTCCGACTGAAGAATAAAGCATTGCAACAATTAAAATTGCAATACTTAATATCAATAAATTTTCAACAGCCATAGGTAGAAGATAAGAAATTAAATAACATCTTAATAAATATTTTTTATTAATAACTAAAAAAATTATTTATTATTGAATTTAAACAGGTGTTGAATATCAATGTAATACCCAAACCTTTAAATTTTTAATGTAATTTTTCAGAATGATTTACTATCGTTCCGTCTGTTACTGCTTTTATAGCATCCTCAATAAATTGTATATCAGTTACAACCGGTTCTATACCGGCATTTTGTAAATGATAATAAATACCATTACCCATTCCTCTTGAAAGAAGGTATTTGCAATCCATAATATTGCCAATCATAGCAGTATGTTTGTCAACCGAATGATTGTCCCAACCATGTCCCATTCCTTCACCGTGTTGCATTCCTGTACCCTGTCCCATTCCCGCACCTTGTCCCTTCCGAATTGATTGTCCAGAATTATTTTCTGTGGGTAGGGATTTAATCCCACTATGCTGATGTTGATGTAAATGCTGATTGTAAGGTTGGCCTGGAGTATGAAAGTTTGCTTTTTCTCTTCTTTCTCGATTTGATATGATACCGTTATCAATCGTAAAGACCTCATAGAATCTTGCTGAACCAAAGTGCTGGCTTACTGTAGAACCATTGTTTGAAACAACTGCAATTTTAAAATTTCCTGTACTCATTGTTAATTCTCCTTTAATTCACTAAATAGAATATTATTTTTTATTTTTCCCAATACGGGACAATTATTACATTTATCTTTTCTGAAATTATTTTTCCCTTTTTTCAATCCTTTTATAAACATTTGGGTGCAGTAATCACCTCCCTCAATAACAAGTGCTTTCCCATTAATGAGAGCATCGGCAACTACATATCTTGCTTTCTCGACAATCCTTCCGAAAGTAGCTCTTGAAATCCCCATCTGCTTAGCCGCATCCTCATGAAACATAGCTTCGAAATCAGCTAACCTAAGTGCTTCAAGCTCATCATGACTGATTACAGTTGTTTCTAAATCTCGCATCATTACCCCACTCGGCTTAAAAGCTTTCGATGCCGGAAATCTCTCAACAAATCTACATTTTCTTGGTCTTGACATATTATTTACACAAATTAATTATGAGTATATGCTCAAAATTAAGAATATTTTCTCAAACTGACAAAATATTTAATTAGATTTAAAATGAATTTTACCATATTTATTAATTGCCTTTTCATTACTTTTATGAATACAAATAATAATTTTGTATTTTTATCTCATTCGATAGTGTATATTATCCTAAATATTAGTTAAAACTACGCACTTCCAGTACAAAACTTTAAGTTGCTACACATTTTTCGTAAGTTTGAAGGATGAGCAACGAATACAGATATGGGAGTCATACTGTATCGAGACTGACAGCCCATATAGTTTGGGTAACAAAGTATCGTTATAAGATTTTGACGGGCGATATACAAAAAATTAATTTTTCTGAGACTTTTTACCTTCTAATGTGTCATTATATTATAAAGAAGTCTGAACAGGATTACCGGATTACAAGATTTCAGGATATTCAGTATCCTGCTTTCTTCTCAAATCATAAATCGTTAATCCTTGTTCGTAATTCCTTCCCAACAGCCTACAGCCTAAAGTCTATCAGTTAATTATGAATTGTGAATTATTAATTATGAATTATTTCTGAGACCTTTTCCCTTTTCATGTGTCATTATAATATATAAAGTTGCAAGGAATAAAAAATAATATAAATTTATAAATAAAATTTTGGCAACTATTCAAAGGGTGATGCTATGAAACAAGTGTGCCTGACTGCATTTCTTGTGTTGCTTATATTTATATCGGATGTCAAATCGCAAAATCCCGAATGGGTGAATTATACAAATGGGAAAATTATAACTTCAATAGTTGAACATGGAAATATTATTTGGATTGGAACTCAAGGTGGTCTAGTAAAATTTGATAAGTTAACAGAAAATATTACTTTTTATAATAATTCAAATTCAAATTTGCCGAGTAACATTAATTTAAAATTAGCAATTGATAGCAATAATATATTATGGATTATAAATTTTGAAGGTCTAACAAAATTTGATGGATTGAATTGGTTTACTTACAACACATCTAATTCAGAGATACCAAGTAATAAACTCTATTCGATAGCAATAGACAATAGTAGTAATAAGTGGATTGGTAGTTTTGATGGATTAATTAAATTTGATGGAACAAATTGGATTAATTATGATACATCAAATTCAGGATTACCAAATAATTGGGTAAAACAAATAGCTATAGATAGAAACGGCAACAAATGGATTGGTACTTCAGGTGGTGGTTTGGTTAAATTTGACGGAACAAATTGGCTTACTTTCAACACTTCGTTTTCTGATATACCTAATGATTGGGTTCAGTCATTAGCAATAGACGAAAGTGGCAATAAGTGGATCGGAACACATAATGGAGGTTTAACAAAATTTAATGGAAACAATTGGATTACCTACAACACTTCTAATTCTGGTATGCCAAGTAATAGTGTCTATTCTATTGCAATAGACGAAAGTGGCAATAAGTGGATCGGAACACATAATGGAGGTTTAGCAAAATTTGATGGGTTTAATTGGATTACCTATAGCAAAAAAGATTCTATTTTACCTTCAAACAACGTCTATTCTATTGCAATTGACAAAAATGGAAATAAATGGATAGGAACAGACAACGGATTATTGAAATTTGATGGTAAGAATTGGACAAATTTCAACACATCAAATTCGGGTATGCCTGGTAACACCATTTTTTTAATTGAAATTGATAGAATTGACAATAAGTGGATATCAGCTTATAGCTTAGTAAAATTTGATGGAATAAATTGGATTAATTATTACCCAATAAACTTTGGTCCACCATATGGATATTTTAGATCGTTCGCGATAGATAGTAGTGGAAATAAATGGATTGGGACTATAGGCGGTGGCTTAGTAAAATTTGACGGAACAAATTGGATTACTTACAACACAACAAACTCAGGTTTACCGGATGACGATGTCTATTCTATAGAAATAGACGAAAGTGGAAATAAATGGATAGGTACTATGGATAGTGGCTTGGTAAAATTTGACGAAACTAATTGGACTGTATATAACACATTAAATTCAGGTTTGCCTGATAATTGGGTTCTTACTATTGTTATCGACAATAGTGGAAATAAATGGATTGGGACTCACGAAGGCTTAGTAAAATTTGATGGTAGTAACTGGATTATTTACAATACATCAAATTCTATTTTGCCTAATGAAAATGTCTATTCCATAGCAATAGACGAAAACGATAATAAATGGATTGGATCTGTGTTGGGCATAGCAAAATTTGACGGAACGAATTGGGTTAGTTACAATAAATCAAATTCTGGTTTACCTGATAATAGTATTCATTCAATAGCAATAGACAGGAAAAGCAATAAGTGGATTGGTACTGAGGAAGGTTTAGCAAAATTTGACGGAACGAATTGGAAAAGTTATAATTTATCAAACTCAGGATTGTCAGGTAATCATATCCTATCAATAGCAATAGACCAAAAAGATAATAAGTGGATTGGTTCATATTTTGGAGGTCTTAATGTCTTCCGTGAAGGGGGTGTGATACTTGATGCGGAGGATGAACCGCAAAAATCCTTGAAAGAAAAAATTATAACTCAAAATTTTCCCAATCCATTTCAATACACAACAAATATTGTATATACTTTGCCGAATACAGGAAATATTACAATTAAAATTTATGATATGCAAGGTCAGTTGCTGAGGGATTTGTATTCAGGAATGATTGATGCAGGCAAACACACAGCTACCTGGGATGGAAGGACTAATGCGGGAAGCGAAACACCCAATGGTGTGTATGTGTATAGAATTCAATTTGAAGGACAAACCATTTCCGGGAAGATGATTGTGATAAAATAAACGTAGGGGTAATTCATGAATTACCCCTACAATCATAATCTATTTCTCATCCACTATTGTATAATCTGCTTCCTGTACTTCGCGGTAAACTCAAGAGTTACACCCCATACTTCATTTTCATGGTTAATCATGATTGCCCTGCCGATTGTTTCATCGAGTATAGCAGAAGCAATTCCCCCGTGCAGTCTCCCGGGATAGCCCTGATGAAATTCAGAGGGTTTAAATAATGCAATCAGTTCCTTTGTGCTTGTTTCGTAAAACGATGCTTTCAATCCAAACGGATTCTTCAATCCGCACACAAAGCACATCTTCGAGTTTGGCTGTTTAACTGAAATTTTGTGTTTCATTATTTATTTAATTCTTTTAAATCAGATAATTAAAATTCATCTATCTCACAACCACCATCTTAACAGTCTCAACATGATTTCCGATTCTTAATGTGCAACAGTAAATTCCGTCAGGTAAACTATTAACATTGAATTGAATAACATGCTGTCTTGATTCCATATACTTGTTTCTGTATATTTCATAAACGTTAATACCTATTAAATTATCTATCTCTAGACTTACAATACCACTTTCATTAAGGTTAAGTATTAATGATGTGGTTTCTGAAAATGGATTTGGTTTTATGATTAGCATATTTTTGTTTTCTTGTGTCTCATCAACACCTATTGAGCCATAGTAAAATACATCTGATATTCTTTTGCAACCATTTTTATCTATTACTTCTACCTGGTAATTCCCTGCTTTTATCGGAGTATACTCTTTATCGTTAGCTGAAGGTAACTTTGTTGAATCCAAATACCACTGATAAGATATAGCTTCGCTTGAAATTAATTTTCTTTTGATTTGTGTTATCGTTGGTTTTTCAGGATTCGGTAATACTTTTATTGTATCTATTGCACTGTTAGAACATCCTTTACCATCAGTGTATGTATATGTAATTTCATAATCACCTGCATTAACCGGATCAAACCAACTATTATTAACTCCATTGCCGGAATATATCCCATCTACGGGATTACCACCACTCAGAACAATTCCCGAATCGCTTAAGCACAAACTATCAACAGGTGATTCAAATGTTACAATAGGAAGCGGGTTTATTAAAACTTCCTTAACCACAGTGTCAGCACAGTTGGTTAAAGTGTCTGTTTTCATCAATGTTACATTCCCGTTTCCTCTCGCTCCCCATAATACTTCGATAGTATCTGCTGATGACGAACCGGTTATTGTCCCCTGTTCAACTGTCCATGTATTTGAACCATTAACAATACTGCTCGTGGAGTAATATTCAGTTGAACCCTGACATACTTTATTGTTCCCCACAATAACCGCATTTGGGGTATTATTTATTATTATTGTTTTTGATACAGAATCATTGCATCCTGTTGTTGAGTTTGTTTGCAAAAGTGTTACTGTTCCTGAACTTACCGAATCCCAAATAATATTTACATATTCTTCTACATCAGAACCGATTATTGTTCCGCAGTAAGCTTTCCATTTATTAGTTACACTATCTGTGCTATTACCAGTATATTCATAAGGATTCCCGGCGCAAACAGGATTAGGTGCATCAGTAATTTGAGGTGCAGGAAGTGGATTTATTGTTATTGTTTGAAATACAGAATCTTTGCAACCGGTCAGAAAATTAGTTTGTTCTAAGGTTACAGTTCCTGAACTTTTGGAATCCCAAAGTATATTAACATTAAATCCATTATCAGTTCCGACTATTGTACCACCTACTGCTCCCCATTTATTTATTATACCACCGGGTAAATAGCTCGTGTATTCATAAGTATTCCCGACACAGACCGGATTTGGTGCATCATTAATTTGAGGAGTAGGAAGTGGATTAATTGTTATGTTAGCTCCGTTGTCGCTTCCGGTTATTTCGGGATTACTGCTTATTACACGAACACGGTAACCGTACCCTTCAGGAGTATAGGATGGAATTGTTGCAATTATTGTTCCTTGAGAAGTACCGGATAAGGTTCCTATATTAACAGGGTTCAAAAAGTTACCGGATTCGTCCGAAAGTTGTGCAGTAAAAATGTTACCTGAATTAAATTCTCCGGTTATTGTAAATGGGATGGAAATAGAAGAACCGGTGCAATAAGAGCTCGGGTTGATTGAGCCTGTTTTTATTGTAGTCAATGGTGGTGGTAGTAATGACAATTTTGTAACAAAAACATCACCACTACCATTATGACTACAATCATAAGCGTTAATAGTTGTAGGATATTCGGGTGACGATGTGCTACCTGAGACATATACCACGTCAGTGTTATCTAAAAATATGCTTTCTCCTCCCTCGAAGCCTGTTCCTCCAATAAAAGAGGAATAAAGCAGGTTAGAACCGCTCGCGTTGAGCTTTGATATAATAACATCATTGTTTCCATTAAAAGTCACGTCATAAGCGTAGATTCTTGTTGGATAATCAGGCGAATATGTATTACCGGTAATATAAGCAGCGCCCGTTCCGTCTATGGTAATACTTTTCCCATAATCAAAAGCAGCTCCTCCAATAAAAGTAGAATAAACCATAGTTGTACCGTTTGGATTAAGTTTGCTAACAAAAATATCGCGGCTTCCATTATGAGTATCGTCATAGGCTTGGTTTGTTGTAGGATAATTCGGAGAATCTGTCCAACCGGTAACATAAGCCTCTCCCATTCCGTCTAAGGTTATACCATCAGCTTCTTCCAGAGAATTTCCACCAATAAAAGTAGAATAAATTAAAGCAGAACCAATTACGTTTAACTTAGTTACAAATACATCTAAATTTCCATTATAACTCTCGTCAATAACTCCGTTTGTTGTTGGAAAAGAGGATGAATATGTATTACCGGTAATATAAGCCGCGCCTGTGCCGTCAACGGTTATGGTGTTACCACATTCTGAGTTAGTACCTCCAATAAAAGTAGAATAAACCAAAGAAGAACCGCTTGTGTTGAGCTTGGTTACAAAAACATCAATACCGCCATTATAACTCTCGTCATAAGCTCCACTTGTCGTAGGATAAAGTGGTGACATTGTCATACCTGTAATATAAGCCGCCCCCGTTCCGTCTTCAGTAATACTATACACATATTCATTGGAAATTTCTCCAATAAATGTAGAATAAATCAGAGAAGTACCGCTTGCGTTGAGCTTTGTTACAAAAATATCTGCATTTCCACTATAACTCAAGTCAAAAGCCCCGCTTGTTGTAGGATAATCGGATGAATATGTTCGACCTGTTACATAAGCCGCACTGGTACCATCTACGACTATGCTCATTGCTTGATCGCTGATATTAGTTCCTCCAATGAATGTAGAATAAATCAAATTAGTACCATTTATATTAAGCTTACTTACAAAAACATCAAAACCACCATTATGACTCACGTCATAAGCCCCGCTTGTTGTAGGATAATCGGATGTAGAGGTATAACCAGTTACATAAGCCTCCCCGGTGTTGCTTATGGCCATGTCGGTCTCTGTGTCTGCACCGGCTCCTCCAATAAAAGTAGAATAAATGAGCGGGTCTATTGTAAGGGAAAGATGTTTATTATAATTTTTTGTACTGAAACCAATGGTGCCGTCTTCATTTCGATTAAAGCTAACGGGAATTTCTGTTTCTTTAGTCGCCGGATTACTATTCTGATAAGCATATATTTTCTGATTCTTTACATCTCCGATACTTGTCATTATTACTAATTCTCCATTCTCATTGACCTCTAATCCTTCCTGCCCTTCGAATTTCATTCTAAACTGCTCCAAATCAGCATATGGAAGAATTATCAAATCATATCTGAGCATACCTTTTTCAAAATACAAACGATAATCAATGCCTTCAAATACATTCTTAATTAATATTTCTTTATATAAACCAACATAACTTGCCCACCTTGTAGAATCGTTACCGATAAAGTAGTTGTAATATGTTTCTAATTTATCTCTTCCTTGAACTTCATAACGAGAGTTATTACATTGAGTCTGTTGTTTCATTCTATCAGTTGATGTTTGTTTCCAGCTATCTATAAAACTCATTTTTACGACATGTCCCAGGCGTCTTGCATTTTCATTACGCTTTTCCATCCAATCACTGGGTTCTGTTTTACGCAAGCTATCAATATTTAAAGATTCATCGTATTTAATCTTGTAAAAATCGTACACAATGCCGTAGTCTGTAATCCATGCATTCATTCCCCCGATTCTTGCGAGAAATTTTACTTCCGGGTCCCACTGACCTTTGTTTTCGATGAAGAAATTTGTTGTAGAATTTTTTAAAATTTTATCAGCATTTGGATTAGCATTTGAAGAAATCAACATTGAAAGCAGAATAACAAGTAGTATAAGATACTTTTTCATATATTTACCTATATTTACTTCAACAATGGAAATTAAATATTTAATAAATATAATTAAATATTATCGGAATTAAAATTTTTCATATATTTCGATTGAGTTTTTTCTTAATTTTTTTTTAGATTAACAATTTGAAAAAAATCATAAAAAAAACCCACGATATACTTCGTGGGTCTCAATTAAATAAATCAAAATAAAATAGTATAATTCAAATTATTTTTCATCCACAATTGTGTAATCTGCTTCCTCGACATTACCGGTTGAGCTTGTCTGGCTTTGTTCTCCACCGGCTTGTTGTCCTCCGTCAGTTGGACCGGGCCCGGATTCTGCTCCGGGTGGAGGCGGCTGTGCGGCACCTGCCTGTTGGTACATGTTCGTAGAAGCTTCGCTCCATGCTTTATTCAGCTCATCCATTGCAGGACGCAAATCGGATGTGTTGTCTTTAACTGCTTTTTCAAGTCTTTCTTTTGCGGCGACAATTTTCTGCTTATATTCGGGTGCAAGCTTATCGCCAAGTTCCTTCAACTGTTTATCAGTTGAATAGCACAGTGTATCAGCTTGATTACGAACATTAATTTCCTCACGTCTCTTGGCATCATCAGCAGAATTTGCCTGTGCATCATGTTTCATCTTCTCGACTTCCTCTTTCGATAATCCGCTCGAAGACTCAATCCTGATGTTCTGTTCTTTACCCGTTGCTTTGTCCTTAGCTGCTACAGATAGAATACCGTTAGCGTCAATATCGAATGTTACTTCAATTTGAGGAATTCCCCTCGGTGCCGGCAGAATGCTGTCGAGATAAAATCTGCCGAGTGAACGGTTATCTTTTGCCATTGGACGTTCACCCTGAAGAACATGAATTTCCACTGATGTCTGACTATCAGTAGCTGTCGAGAATATCTCCTGCTTCCTTGTCGGAATAGTTGTATTCGCAGAAATCATAGGAGTTGTAACTCCGCCAAGTGTTTCTATGCCAAGTGTCAGAGGCGTTACGTCAAGTAAAAGTACATCGGTAACATCACCTGAAAGCACACCGCCCTGAATTGCAGCGCCTACGGCTACTACTTCATCGGGATTCACACCTTTCGAAGGCTCTTTGCCAAAGAAGTTCTTCACCAATTCCTGAATCTTGGGAATACGTGTCGAACCGCCAACCAGAATTACTTCGTCAATCTGTGATGGAGTAACCTTTGCATCAGTCATAGCCTGCTCGACAGGTCTCAATGTTTTGTCGAATAAATCTGCACAAAGATTTTCAAATTTTGCCCTTGTAATATTTACGTTAAAATGCTTGGGACCATCGGGGGTAGCAGTGATAAACGGTAAGCTTACATCGGTCTGAAGCATCTGTGAAAGCTCCGACTTTGCCTTTTCAGCGGCTTCGCGAAGTCTCTGCAAAGCCATTGGGTCTTTTCTTAAATCAATACTTTCCTGTTTTTTAAATTCATCGGCAAGGAAATCAATCAGTCTCTGGTCAAAGTTATCTCCGCCAAGATGAGTGTCTCCATTCGTTGATTTTACCTCAAATACACCTTCGCCGATTTCAAGAATAGAAATATCAAATGTACCGCCGCCAAGGTCATAAACGGCAACGGTCATGTTCTTTCCTTTTTTGTCAAGCCCATATGCAAGTGCTGCAGCCGTCGGCTCGTTAATAATTCTTTTAACGGTCAATCCTGCAATTTCTCCTGCATCTTTTGTCGCCTGCCTTTGAGCATCGTTGAAATAAGCAGGCACTGTAATTACTGCTTCTGTAATTTTAGTGCCAAGATAATCTTCTGCGGTTTGCTTCATTTTTTGTAAAACCATTGCTGAGATTTCCGGTGCTGAGTACTGCCTTCCTTCAATATCAACCCTTACCGAATTACCATCACTCGATGGAAGTACCTTGAAAGGCACCATCGAAATTTCCTCAGTTACTTCACTGAGTCTCCTGCCCATAAATCGCTTAATTGAATAGACTGTGTTTGTCGGATTGGTTATAGCCTGCCTCTTGGCAGCCTGCCCGACAAGCCTTTCACCTGATTTAGTAAAACCAATCACCGATGGAGTAGTCCTTGCTCCCTCACTATTTGCAATTACGACAGGAGTTGAACCTTCCATTACGGAAACAACCGAGTTAGTCGTCCCCAGGTCAATACCAATTATTTTCCCCATTGAATCACCATTATAAAAAATTTAACAAATAATCATTTAATTTATTTTCACTATTATTTTCTAATTGTCATTCTGAACTTGGTTCAGAATCTAATTTTATCTTGACTTTGTGTCAGGAGTTACTCCTGACACAGATTATTGCCAAGGATGCTGAACCAAGTTCAGCATGACATTTCATATTAATTATCAAAAAAACACTGGACAACAGAAAAGTCAAGCCTTCCTGCTATCCAAAAAAAATCAATATCTACTACAAAAAATAAAAACTCAATATACGTTTATCAATTTAATTTATTTAATATTTATCACTGTCTCTTTCGGCTTCACAGGCTCGAGTTTCGGAACAGATAAATAAAGCATACCGTTCTCATATTTTGCTTCAATCTTTTCCTGCTCGACAAGTTCGGGAAGCTGGAAAGACCTTTCAAAATCTCCGAAGGAGCGTTCACTTTTGCAGCAAATTTTTATTTCATCCTTTCGCTCGAATTTCTTCTCGCCTTTAATTGTGAGAATACTATCCTCACCGATAGATACCTTCACATCATCTTTTTTCACGCCGGGTAATTCAATCTCAAAATATATGTTTTTCTCATCCTCTTGAATGTCAACCCGGGGTTTGAAACCGCCAAATTCCACTCTGGGCCTTGTTTCAGGATTGGTTACTGTCTTAACCATCTTATCAAATTCTTTTGTCAGGTTTTCAAATTCCCACATGGGATTAAATCTTACAAATGACATAAATTCCTCCATCTATATTTTATTATTATTATTATTATTATTTATATCTGGGCAGACACAAAGGTCTGCCCCAAACATTTTTCATTATCAATTATCAATTATTAATTATCAATTAATTATGCAATCTTTACTTCAACTTCTTTCGGTTTTGGCGGCTCAATCTTCTTCAGACTAAGCTCCAGTACACCATTCTCAAACTTGGCATTGATGTTCTCGACATCAATGTAATCAGGAAGAGAAAAGCTTCTGGTAAAACTGCCATAATTTCTTTCTGTCCTGATATAGTTTTTCTCTTCTTTTTTCTCTTCTTTCTTCTTTTCACCCTGGATAGTCAGAAGCCTTTCCTCATTCACCGATACCTTAACCTGGTCTTTTGCAAGTCCTGGAAGTTCGGCATGTACAAATAAATTGTTGTCATCTTCAGTTATATCAACTCTTGGGTTGAAACCGCCCATTTCGAAGCTGAAACCCTTTTCAAAATCATCCATAAATGTATTCATCTTGCGGCTCAGTCTTTCGAAGCCTCTGTACGGTTCAAATCTTACTAATGTCATGGCAAATCTCCTTTATATTTATTATAATGATTAATTACAAAAATTAACTTCGAGTTCAACATTTACGAAAAACGTGCCAAAGTGGATTTGCTGACATTGTGTCATATTTCCCTGAAAGTGTGTCAAATGATTTTAATATATTCCTGATATATTGTCAGTTAGTCTGCCAAATGTAAATACTTATTGTATGTCATTTTGACAATTCAACTGACTTTTTGCTCCTGCGATTATCATACAAATGCAGGATTGCCAATATAGGATGATACCAAAGCATTTTCGGTCCTGAGTAACGCATAATTTTCCTGATTTGCTCCCTCTCTTCAATCTTATAACAATGTATTGTACATTGTGTACAGGTAGGTTTGTCTCCATCATAAGGGCATTTATTTAACTTAGTCATGGCATAATCAAACATCTTACGACATTCTCCGCACAAAGTTCTGTTATTACCATGGTTCAGCCTGCAATAAAGCTTTATCATAGCACCGACAGTAATTTTTTCTCTATCTATCTTACCTTTGAAGAATATCATTTGAATTAATACCCATGAAAAAAATGAATGGTAAAACGATTAAAAGATATGAATAGTATTTAAATAGACAGCAAACTTCTGTGAAAAATACTTATAGCAAATACAATTCGCAGTTTTTTAAGTGATTTATGAACAATACTCACTTCACATTTTCGCAGGGTATGTCATAAGAGTTGCCGATGGCGTATTTGTGGGTTTTACCATATTTCTTGCCGTCGAAGTCCTGCCTGAATGATATAAAAACCATAGAGCAGTTGCCTTCGGGTTTCCTGAATGCGATTGCTGAGTTGATTGTCCGAAAAACCGGTTCCCCCGAAAGATTTTTAATCAGCGTCCATCCGTTATCTGTAATTACCGCTTTGAGAGCTGTTCCCGGTAAATCCGTTATCGAGTTGAGAATGTCCGCTTCGAGAACGACATCCCTTATTACAGGTTTGGGCATCATAAGGGACTTCATAGATTTCGTTTCATAATCGTTGTTCAATTCTTTAATGTATTCTGTTCCGTCATTGCAATCGAGAGTGAAACTGCCGACAGCAACAGTATCGTCACGGATTCGCATAGCCACTTTGACATCATGCCTCCCTTCAGTAATTCCGGAAAAGCCCCTGACATAGTGTTTAACACCCTTTGTAAGTGCTTTGTCGGGAGGAACAATTATTTCTGTTTTCAGAAATGTTTGTTTGATTTTTTCAGGAAGCATCCTGAATGAATAACGTGCAGTTTCGTTTCCATCAACGATTATGTATTGGTTGACTTCGTACTTGTTTGATTGAGTTAGATTCATGAATGAATCTTTCAAGTAAATAACTCCCCAGATATTATCCGTAGATGAAAATGTATCTGATAATCCGGATTGGTTTACTTTTCCAGGTTCAATCGGTGAATTTGAGAATATTATTTTTCCGGCTTTTTGCTTATTAATATCACTTGTAACAATATTGGATTGTTTGCTGTCTTCAATTATGACTGGAACAGAATTATTCTTTATATTCTGTGAGTTAGAATTAGTCGCAAAAAAGAGAATAAAAATAAATAATACAATATTTGCTGATTTATAACTCATTCACTTTTATAAAATTGTTAACAAGCAAATACGAAATTAATTAATTAATTTTCCAATTGCAATATGTGAAGAAGATGTAATATTTATTTTGATTATTTTCTTCTGGAAATCACATACGGAAAAAAATAGTTATAAATGTTCTGCAGCTAAAAGTTTAAAAATTTTATATTCAATTTGATTTTTAAATTTTTTTTAAATAATATTACAAAAACGTCATTTGGAATTTAATAATAAAGGATTTCTGACTTTTATGAAAGGCATAAAATCATTCATTACTTTTCTCATTTTACTTTTCAATATTCTGATTTCAGTCGAATTATTGTCTTACGATGAAACTGCTAATTCAATTACCTGTAATGGAGTATCAACATATCTTGAAATTAAAATTTTATCATATCCCAAGTATGATAAATCCCCAGGGGAGACATTGCTAACACTACATTCTGTAAAGGACAGTTCAATTTTGAAGGAACATAAACTCGAAGGAAATTGGCATTGCATAGGATATAATATACAAGACAAAAAATATATACTGGGAGGTATGTTCCAGGTTGGTGCATGGCTTCCAATGTGTGAAATCAGGTATCTCGATGAAGATAATTATGAATTGAAACCTTCTCGAATAAATAATACTGATTGGTTCTCATTCATTTCAGTTCCCGATGAATCGGGAAAATACTTGGCTTTAATAGGAAAGTATGATGAGAAGTACATGGTTATGTATGTGCTGAACACGGTTACAGACAGGGTGCAGGTTTTAGGTAAACCGCCACAGCCGCCGCCCGTTGACTCTTCATTTATTAATGACGACATGCTGAAAGAATCCTGGCAGTGGGGTTGTGCTTATGCAGACGGTTTCACCGAAATGGATAATGGAATAATTGTTTTTGAGAAGAACGACAAGCTGAGAGTCAGTATCGGTAAGGACAGCCCTTTGCGAAGAGCAGTGAAGAGAAAGAATGTGGTATATAAGCTGATAAAGTGAATAGTGAATAGTGAATAATTGTGGATATATATTTATATCGGAATACTAAGTTATTATTAATAATAATTTTTTATAAATCCTTAAATTGTTATATGCGTTTTTATGTTCTGATTATTCTTACAGTCATTTATTCATCATCTGTATTATTCTCGCAGGATTATGATGAATCATATCTTGAATCAATTCTTGAAAAAATATCCGCAGAGACAGGCACATCACCAATAATGGATGAAATTCAAAAATACATTGATAAGCCGCTATATTTAAAAACTTCAACCGCAGAGGAATTGTTACAAATTCCCGGTTTCAGCACATCAATAGCCCAGATGATACTTATTATTTCATTAGAACCGGATGCTACTTATGATAAAATTGATTCGGAACTTAATCTGACCGATGAACAGATGTATATCCTTAAACTGTGTACAACACTCGATGGACCTTCAAAATCAAAAAAATCATTTATAAGGTTGAGAAATCAGGAACAATTTCAAACCCAAAGAGGATTTGAAACGGATTCGTTCAAAGGCTCATCTTTAAACTTATATGCAAAATCATCAATTTATTATAAAAATATTAGTGCTGGATTTCTTCTTGACAAAGACCCGGGTGAACAATTTGTAACAAACTTTTCTTCAGGTTTTATATCCGGAAAAGTATTAAATACTCATTTTATTATTGGCGATTATTTTGTTGAAAACGGAATGGGAAGCATTCTCTGGAAGAGCTATGGGATGAGAAAAGGAGCAGAGGTCATATCTCCTGCTATGCAGATAGGGAGCGGGATTAAGCCCTACCGTTCAACAATTGATTATAATTATTTCAGGGGATTAGCAGTCCAGAATAACTGGAAATTGTCAAAATCATCAAACTTATCATCAATCCTGTGGGCATCGTATTCTCCGAGGGGGGCAAATATTGATTCAAGCGGACGATTTGCTACGTCTCTTTACTCAACCGGTTATTACAGGACCAATAACGAGATTGAGAAATTGAATGCAATTAATGAAAAAAGTTTTGGCGGGAATCTTGAACTTCAATTAGCAAGCCTGAAATTCGGCATAACATCATACCTGCTGGATTACTCAAAGGAAATAACAAGCACTTCAAAAACTGCTTTCAACGGCAGAACCGGATTTTTGTCGTCTGCATACTTTTTCCTGTTCTTTGTTCATTCTTCTTACGCCGCCGAGATTAGCAGTGATGCAAAAGGAAATATTGCCGGAAAATCATCGGCACAGTTCAATTTCGGGGATGTCGAGCTGGCTTTTCATTACAGGTATTTCAAACCCGAATTTCGCTCTCCTTATGGGTATAATCTGGGTGAATCCGATGCACCTGCGAATGAGACAGGCTTGTATTCCGGAATATTATGGAAAGCAGGAGAAAAACTTGATGTGGCTTTATATGTTGATTTGTATAAAAACATTTCTGAAACTAAATATCTTCCAATCCCTAAGAAAGGAATTGATGTATTTTCTGAGCTGGATTTTGATATTACATCTAAAACAAAAATCAGATTGAGATTGAGAAATGAAATAAGTACAGACAGCTACAAAAACGAAAATGATTCTTACTCATCCTTTACAAAAAATATTTCAAGAGTAAGGTTTGACTTTATACAATCATTTAAGAAAATCAAATTATATATGAGGGGAGAAGGAGTGTATGCCTCGTTTGAGGACATTTACCCTGATGAAAAAGGCTTTCTCGCTTTCGCAGATTTATGTTGGGAACTTTTTTCTGAATTAAAATTCGGAGGAAGGTTTACATACTTTTCGACAGACAGCTATGAATCCGCCATCTGGCAGTTCGAATCTATCGTTCCCGGTTATTACCTTACTTTTCCTTTATATGGCAAAGGCGCAAAATTTTATATTTATGCAGGCTACTCACTAATTGATGATGTTTCGCTATGGCTCAGGTATTCAATTTTAACAAAGAAAGGAGTTGAATCTATGGGTAGTGGATATAATGAAATTCAGGGAAACACAGACAGCAGGCTGTATTTGCAGTTGGATGTGAGACTTTGAAAGAGTTGTAAATTATAGATTGAAATTGATAATAAATTTAACTATCTGAATGAGAAATGTTTATAGGAAATATTATTTTTTTCTTTTATAAACTTAGATTTATTCTATTCTGAGTGTAATTATGGATAAGTTTAGAAATTAAAACATCATAACTAATACCCAATTTCTTGCTTTTCAATTTTAAATTAGCTAAATCCTTTTTTGGGATTTTTAAAGTAATTTTACCGGAATCTTCATCAGGTGTATAATCCGGATTAAAAAACTTCCTTAATTCTTCCCTTCTTTTTTCAATATTACCTGTACTTTTCCACTCACCTTTTTCAACAGATACAAGAAGTTCTATTTCATCTTTTTCGAGTGTGAGTTCAGTCCAGTCTATGTTATTATTTTTTTTCATTATCATCTCCATGCAAATACAACTCAGTAAATTTTCTACTTGGATAAATTGTTTTTAAAAATATTTCATCTTTTGTTTCAATATAAGGGATTAAATAGATATAATTATTAACTTCAGCAATAAATATTTTTTGATTCTGAAATTTTGTCTTATTTGGATGAACAATGTCATCAATTATATTGCCCTTTCTGATAATATCCGCAACCACTTCGAAAGATATATTTCTATCCTTCTTTAAAATCTCATTTTTCTCTTTGTTCCAACGTAATTTTTTAATAATTATTTTTCCATCAATCAAATATTAAACTTATTGCTATTAATTATCAAATATAATTCTATTATTAAGTTTTTGCAAATTGGTGTATATAAATTTTCATTTCAAGAAGGTATTAATTTCCTTTGTCAATCCAGCCGCTCTCCTGCTGACCCTTGGCAAATTGAGATGCGAGAGCTAATAATAATACAATTATGAAAAAGATTCTTTTCACGGACTAATTACCAATTTTGCTTTGATATTATATATAATGACACATGAAACGGGAATTGGTCTCAGAAATTCTATAAAAACTATAATTCCGTTTCAAAAATATCAAGGAATTGCTTTGGATTTACTATTTTAATATTACCAAACTGTTTTATTGAAAGTAATTCCTTATCACCGGTAATAATATATTCAGCACCAAGTTCAACTGCACATTCAATGAATTTATCATCATCAGGGTCATTGATTACAACTATAATAGAAGGTGTTTTATTAGCAAAATTCATATTTCTATAAGTTGTAAACAATATAAGAAGCTCATTCAATTCTTTTCTATCTAATTTCTCAAGCCTATTTAGAACCTCGATATATTCGTTTAGAATATTTTTACTAAGACATAACCTGATTTTTTCATTTCTCCAAAGGTCAACAATTGCTTTAGGATTACCTCCGTGAAATGAAGATATAATTACATTTGTATCAATAACTACTAAAGTCATTTGTTTGCCTGTCTGACATCTTTAATAGCTTTCTTTATATCCTTTTCTGTTATTCCATGCTGTTTAAATTGTTTACTGATTCTTTGCCATAAATCCTCAATGTAAGCTGACATATCCCTTTCATTGATATAATCACTCACAAGTTCCCGGACTACATCACTTGATGTTTTACCTTCTCTTCTGGCGACAAGGTTAAGTTTATTTTTTATATCGGAATCAATCCTAACTAATAATTGTGTTGTCATATTTTTCCCAAATTATGATATACATGATATACAATATATATAATATCGAATAGAAAGAAAAATTATTTTAATGCCGCTATTCCTATTTAAATCAAATTCTTAAGATTAAATTGTAAATATTTTTTGTCATAATGTAAAAATTACTTGACATTATGTAAAATACTTCTTATATTTGTATTGAATTGAAAATCAATTTTATTTGAGGTTGAATATGGTATCGAAATTTTTATTGCCTAACAGGTTCAAACTTATAGGATGGATACTTCTGATTCCATCGTTTGTTGTTGGTGTTCTCTGGCTATGGGAAATCAGGTTAGACATTCAGGCTCCTGTATTTGCAATTTGGGCATCAAAAAATGTATTCTTTTCAGTTATTCATAAAAACATTTATAATGAAATTGTCGGGGTGCCATTATTGATTAGTCTGTTGATGGTAACTTTTGCCAGAGAAAAAAATGAAGATGAATATATATCAAAAATCCGCCTGGATTCATTGGTGTGGTCAATTTATGTTAATTTTTTACTGTTACTGTTAGCGATAATATTTGTATTCAAAGCGTCATTTGATACGGTTATGGTCTTTAATATGTTCTTCATATTTATTCTTTTCATAGCCCGGTTTTACTATATTCTTTACAAGACAAAGAAGCAAATGGATAATGAAAAATAATATAAAAGTGGAAAGAGCAATAAAGAACATAACTCAGGACGAACTTGCTAAGCTTGCAGGAGTAAGCCGGCAGACAATAAATGCTATGGAACTCGGCAAGTATGTGCCTTCGACAGTCCTGGCAATGAAAATAGCAAAAGTGTTTGATAAAAAAGTTGATGATATCTTCAAACTCGAAGATACTGATTAGACTGACATTCTGAAGCTTCAAAATAATCTGTTTATTAGTATAAATCATGCTGATATACATAGGGATATTATTGCCCTTTACTTAAATAAAATATTAATATAATTATTTGTTTCATTTTTTATTTAGGAGATTTTATGAAAAAAGTATTATTTATCATGCTTATAGCATCTTTGATGTTAACATCCGAGCTTATAGCTAAAGGGAAACAACGCATCGGCGTTTATGATTCGCGTGTTATCGCAATTTGCTGGTTCCAATCCAATGAGGGACAAAAGGATATGATGAGTCTCAGGGAAGAGTATAACACAGCTCAGGCAAAGGGTGACACTGTTACTGCAAAAAAACTGTCAGAGAAGGGGCAACTGACTCAAAGAATATTACATGACAAGGGATTTGGCAGAGGTTCGGTTGCAGAAATAATCGAGAAGAAATTAAATGAACTGAAAGAGCTTGCAAAGAAAGAAAAGCTGATGGCAATATGTTCGAAATGGGAGTTGAATTTTTCAAGCCCTGATGTAGAATTAGTTGATATTACAATGAATGTATTGGATATGTTCAAAGCATCAGACAAAGTAAAGAAAATGGTAGAAGAAATGAAGGGAATAGAACCCATCAAAGACGCATTTTTTCTTGAGGATTAGTTGGGTATGAAGGCTGTCCTGTTAAAATAAGGACAGCCTTTTTTACTATATAAGTCATATTAAATCTGTAATCCATTACGTTCAACTCCTACGGAGTTGGTTTTATATTGTGATATTGACAATGTTACTGATGTTTAACTCCTACGGAGTTATTCCTTTTTTCGATAACAATCACAGAGTGATTGAACGTTTGTAATAATACATAACCGAAATAGCGACAACTCCATAGGAGTTGAACGTAAGAAATTGAATAGAACCAAAATTAATTGCAATCTCATAGGGACAAATTTAAATAAACCAGGTATAAATATTACTCATAACATGAATTAATAATTCTATTTTCAATCCTTTATTTCAAGATAAAAAACCACATAATGATTCAGCTTGTAATACTTGTTCCACTCCTCGACAGGTTGAAATGTCAATATACAATAATTACTTACACCGCTCCCCATATCAAATGGTGGTGAATATGCAATTATCGGGATTTTCTGATTAATAGGAATAAATCCTTTATAATTACTATCGAAAAGGTTTTTAAGATGATAAGCATGAAGTTCTCTTTTCCCAATGTAAATTATTAAACCTATTCTTGGAAATTCGATTTTTATTTTTGCAGTATCTCTTGAGTTATCACACAAAATTTGAATCGAAAATGCACTATCGTTTTTTTGATAACTCATTTTCTCGCATGCATCTGGTAAAATATAGTGAACTGTATCTTTACCAACAATTGTAATAACACTATCTTTACCGCAATCAATTAATGCTTTTTCTTCCTTTTTCTCACCAATTACGAATTCTGCTTTTGAAATAATGAATTTCTTCCCAACAAGATTTGAATCAGAGAAAGACACAGTGATTTTCTCAGCATTGATTAATTCAGCGAGTTGATTTGTTTCTCTTTCCTGAAAACCTTCTTTGATACTAATTTGTGTGCTATCTGTCCTTGCATGTAATTCGAGACTTGTTAATAAAATGAGAGAAATCATAAAACTAATAAAAACATAAGACTTCATGTTGTACCTTGATTATTTGAAAATGAATATTCGTAATTTATTTTAAAATTTATCAATCCTTTATCTCAAGATAAAAAACAACATAATGATTCAACTTGTAATACTTGTTCCACTCCTCGACAGGTTTCATATTTAAAATGCAGTATCCTTTTGCACCTTTTCCCATATCGAATGGCGGTGCAAATGTTATTATTGGATTTTTTTTATTAAAAGGAAACATACCTTTATAATCACTACAAACAAAATCTCTTAACATATAACCAATTTCTTCTTTCTTTGGCAATAGATAATCAAAGTAAAATAAACCGGGATAGATTATTTTAATTCTTGCTGAACTATCCTCAGAATTATCACAAAGGAAATGTATCATAAATAAGGTGTCTTCTTTTTTATATCTGGCTCTATCGCATAAATCAGCAGTTATATAATGAATTGTGTCTTCGCCAACCATTGTCGTAATTGTATCCTTGCCGCATTTGATTAAATCCTTATCCTCCGTCTTTTCTCCATTGACATATTCCACCTGTGAGAGCATGAATTTCTTCCCAACAAGATTTGAATCAGAGAAAGACACAGTAATTTTCTCAACATTGATTAAATCGGCGAGGAGTTTTGTTTCACTGTCCTTGAAGCCAACTTTGATGTTAATTTCGGTGCTGTCCGGCTTTGCAGTTAAAACAATATTTGCAAGAAAGAAAATTATTAAAAAGAGAAGAAATGAATATTTTAATTTCATACATATACCTATCGGTTATTTTTTTTAAAAAACAGTTATATAATTTAACTATTAAAATTCACTTATAAGTATGTTTTCAAATTCTTTATATGTAATAATCTTGATTTTTCCGAAAGGATTCATAGTTAACAAATCCTTATCCCCTGTTACAATATACTCGGCACTGCTTTCTAATGCTATATCAAGTAAAAAATCGTCCTTTGGGTCACGGCAAAATCTGTGCTTTTGTTTTGGTTCAACAATAATTGTTTTTGTATCGAATAATAAAAATAATCTATTTATATCAAGTATTGAAATGTATTTTTGAATTTTAGGTTTTGAAATTGTTTCAATGAGTTCATTTATTTGTGTTTCTGATGTAATAATTTCTATTTTTTCGTTAAATAATATATCAATTAGTTTTGAAAGTAATTTTCCAATAAGAAAACTGACCCAAATATTAGTATCAATTACTACTTTCATATCTGGTTTGTCTGATTTCTTCAACTATTTCAGTGATTTCGTCTAAAGTTATTGGTATATTCTTCATTCTTTTTCTGAAATCAATCAGCCAATCTTTCAGAGTTATCTCATTTATATAATTAGCAAGTTTGACCTTATCTTTCTGATTCATTTTTTTTATTATATTTATGGCTTTTTTATAACTTGTTTTTGTTTCAACCGGCATGATCTCTCCATTAAATAATTATTAACATTAATTTTTTAGAACGTTGTTCCAAGGACTTGGCTCATCATTCCACCCTGTTTGAATTGAATACTCTGTTAAATCATCATAATAGTCCTTCATGAACAATCCATATTTGTTTTCGTAGAGGACTTCTACTAATGTATTTATTTTTTGAAGCATTTCATTATTCTGAAGAGTATTAATGGTTTGCACCATCTTTTGATACTCTTCAACAGATATTTCCATTGCATTCATATTAATCTTATAATTTTTTTATACTCAACGATTAAAATAATGAATAATTGCTAAAATTAATAACGAAAATATTTTTCATCTACTTCTTTGGTATCACCTTAAACTCTACCCTTCTATTTTGGGCTCTTCCGGCGTCTGTCTCATTTGAGACAACTGGTTTGGTTTTGCCATATCCGGTGGGTTTAAGCCTGTCGCGGTTTATTCCTTTCCCTGAAAGATAATACACAACAGACCTTGCCCGCTTTTCAGATAAAATATGATTGTAATCATCTCCTCCGATGTAATCAGTATGACCTGCAATTTCCACCTGGAATTCGGGAATTGTTTTCAGAAGCTCGGCGAGCCTGTCTAAGTCAGGATAGGATTCAGGTTTCAAATCCCATTTGTCATATTCGAAAAACACATTGTTTATTCGTATGTTGCTTCCTCCTAATTGTTTGAGGTTATATATTGTAATGTCCTCATAAATACCGTAGAAAAATCCTTCATCCTTACGCAGGTCAACATTTTTTGTAATCGGATAATACCCGTCTTTATTAGCATAAACTCCATAATTTTTTCCGAGAGGAAGCACCACGAAGTAGGAGCCATCCTGAGGATTGCTGCGGAGATGTCCGATTTGTTTTCCAGTTTCTAAATCTTCCCAAATAATGTCCGCAGCAATTGTATTTCCCTCGTTATCTCTTACCTTGCCGGAAATTGTAACAACCTTTTCAGGCCTTAGCGAGTCAGGCACTTTGATTGCATAGATGTCCGTTCTGCCATAAGAATCCTCACGCTCGCTTGCGGCAAAGTATGAAATATAACCTTCAGTTGAAACAATAGCCCCCCAGTCATCTCCTGCAGTGTTAATATATCTGCCCATATTGACGGGTTCGCTCCACTCTGTCCATGAATCCTCACTCAGTCGGACAGATTTGAATATGTCCATTCTTCCCAATCCATAATGGCCCTCTGAACTGAAATAAAGAGACTTCATATCGGGATGGAGAAAAGGTTTTCTCTCGGCATAAGGCGTATTTACAATAGGGCCAAGGTTAATCGGAAGGCTCCAGCCTGTGTCTGTTTTGAAGCTAATATAAATATCCGTGTTACCGTTTTTACTGCCATGATATATCTGGTGAATCCTGTGGAATCCACCAATACTTCCGGGCCTATCGGAGACAAAGAGTATAGCATTGCCGTCTGCTGTCGGCTTAGCATCGCAATCGAACCAGCCGGTGTTAATCGGGAATGGAAATGGTGTAGGTGCATTCCAGCCCTGCTTAGTTATATCAGTATAAAACAAATCGCCTCTTCCGAAGCTTTCATCATAATTTCCGAAAATAATTAATTGCGTTCCGTCAACCGAAATTCCTTCGGGTGCTTCATTCTTTTTAGAATTTACCATTGAAGTAAGTTTTTCTGCTTTTTGCCATAAGCCGTTACCATATTTTGACATGTAAATATCCTCCGCACCTTTGCCGTCGCGATTTAATCCCGTGAAGAACAACTTTGACTCATCCGCCGTTGGAATCGGAGAATATTCATTTGCAGCCGTATTTATACCGGAACCAAGATTGACAGGAACAAGATACTCGTCTTCAAATCTTAGCAGAGTAATAATTTTATCGAATCTTTCTGTCATATTTGGAAATTCGGGTTTCCAGATTTCATAGATTTCTGCGGCACTCTCCCATTGTTTCTTTTGGACGAAAGGCTCGGCGAGACGCTGTACACCTACAAAGGCATCCTCATCAGGTGCGAATGCATGAATAAAATCGAAGTATTCGCCCATTGTTGCATCTGTTACTGATTTCAAAAGAAAGTCGTCTGGAAGCTGTGAATGTGCCTCCCCGACCGGCAAATAGAGCAGGAATAAAACTAATATTTTTATCTTTCCAAAATACATTATATCTAATTAAAGTTTCATCTTTTCAAGTGCAAATAATCTGCCAAAGAATTTTTAGTATAGATTTTATTTTTTATAAGGTTTTTGTCGAAGTAATTAGTAATGCAGCAAAACGTTTAAGCCGGACTGAAACTCGATTTAAAATTATTATTGTCCCCATGTTGAAACTTATGGCTTTTCATATTAACTTTACACTTAGGTGTGATATTTTTTTTGAGGATTTATCATACCTGGTTCTTTACATATTATGGTTCTACTTCTATTATTTCTTTCCTGATATATATAGGGCGGATTAACTTTCTCAAAGAGGGCAATTTATATGCAAAATACAAACCTGTAATAATACAGACACACCCCCCTGAAAGAATGGTATAATATACACCGATTCCATTGGCTAATGTGCCGGCAAGCAGACTGCCAAAGGGTGCCATTCCCATGAAGGACATAGAATAGAAGCTCATGACCCTGCCCCGCTTGTCGTCATCAGAAATAGTCTGCAGGATTGTATTGCATGAAGTCATATTAACCATCATTCCGAAACCAATAAAGAACAAAATAAAAAGAGAGAGCCAAAAAATCTTTGAAAAAGAAAATACAGCAAGCCCTGAACCGAAAATAAGAGCAGAGACGGCTATCAGCATGGTTGTACCGAGAACCGACTTGCGGGAAGCCATGAATATCCCGCCAGCCAGTGAACCCAATCCAGCCG
Source organism: Bacteroidota bacterium (assembly GCA_021824625.1). Classification (GTDB taxonomy): domain Bacteria; phylum Bacteroidota; class Ignavibacteria; order Kapaibacteriales; family UBA2268; genus XYC2-FULL-35-21. Next base: position 25,086 of record JAKAKE010000142.1, read on the forward strand.
CTCCCAACAGAAAACCGAGTGAGTGGGAGCCGCCGCTGAACACGTTTTTTGCAAACACCGGCATCAATACCTGATATGGCATTCCCATGATGCTGATTATTGCAAGAACAATAAGTATTGTCCTGATTGGGGGAAAACCAAATGCATATTTAAATCCATTTTTCAACTCATCCAGAGGGCTATTCCTTTTTTGTTCCCGTTTGTGAGTCTTGATTTTCATAGCCAGGAGACTGCCAATAATAGCTACGAAGCTGATTGTGTTAATTAAAAAGCACCATCCCTCGCCGATTAAAGCCACAAGAATCCCTGCAATAGCTGGCCCGACAAGTCTTGCAATATTGACCAGCACCGAGTTCAAGGCTATAGCATTGCCGAGGTCCTCTTCTTTTTCAATCATGTCAATTACAAATGCCTGCCTGACAGGCATGTCGAAAGCATTGACAATACCTCCGAAAATTCCAAGAGCAATTATATTCCAGATACTGATGGCACCTGTAAATATCAAAACCGCAACCATCCCCGACTGAAGCATTAAAAGTGTCTGTGTAAGTAATATAAGCTTGTAGCGGTTCCACCTGTCGGCAATAACTCCGGCAAAAGGAGCAAACAGGAATATTGGAATTCCGCTGAAAAAACCGACAAGACCAAGCATAAAAGCCGAATTAGTCATTTGATAGACCAACCAGCTCATTGCTATCATCTGAATCCACGTGCCTATCAGCGATACGATTTGTCCACCGAAGAAAAGCCTGTAATTGCGGTATTTCAAGGTCCTGAAAATAAGCTTCAGGTCCTGAATTTGCTCGTTTTTACCACTCATAATCGAAAAATAAATTTATAAATTTATAAAACTGATTATTTTCATTAACGAAAATAATTAAAACAGTTGACGAAGTACATGCAAATATATATAGATTAATCAAAAAGTTTAATATTAGTTATTTGTTGGATTTTTGATAAGAGTGGGCTTTCCTCACATTTGCTCAATTGCAATAATTCATTATGGGTCTGCTTTGCGGCAGGGGTGAGGTTCTTAATGAACTACAACAACCTTCCTCATTCCCATATCTCCAATTTGCAACATATACATACCGCTCGCAAGCCCGCTTGTATTGAGCTTAAAATTGATTCCTTCTATTTTATAATTCTCATAAACCACATTCCCATACGAATCGAAAAGCCGCACAAAATCAGGTTTACGAGCATCATCTTTGAAATTGATTGATATGAAATCATCAGAGGGATTGGGAGAGATATTTAAATCATCATTTATAGAAACTGGTTTTTCTTCAACACTTGTTATTCCGAAATCACTGAGCTTTGCTTTGAACATCCCATATCCGGCTGTACCTGCATAGATATAATCACCAATAACCACAAAGCGTTCCGTATATGGGTCAGTTAAACCTGAATTTGCTGGTAGCCAACTTTCTCCGTTATTTGTTGATAAATACACACCACTTCCATAAGTACCGGCAAATATATTATTATTTATTATTGCCAAACATATAATATAAGCTTTAGGTAATCCAATGTTTCTTGAAGTCCAGTATTCACCATTATCTGTTGATAAAAACAATCCATTATAAAATGTAGAAGCAAAGATTCTATTATCATCAGCAGCTAATGCTACAACTTGTGATGAATCAGTCATAGTTGAATCCATGCAAATCCAATTTTCACCATCATCAATTGATTTATAAATACCATGTTCTGAGCTGGCAATAATATTTGTACCTGAAATTGTAAAGTCATTGAAACTCCAAGTTTTCAGATTCGAATCGGCTAATGACCAGGAATCTCCTCTATCAGATGATTCATATATACCTGTTCTAGTAGCAGTAAAAACTTTACTTTTATATACGATAATATCATTAATCCACGAACTTGTTAAACCATTGGTAGACTTTTTCCAATTTTTTCCAAGATTTGAAGATTTATAAATGTCTCCGCTCATCCACATACCTGCATATATTGTAGAATCATCTAATGCGAGTTTGTAAATATTCTTATTAGGCAAATCAGAATTTATTGATTTCCAACTATCACCGAAATCTGTGGTCAAATACAAACCGTATTCATATGTGCCCGCATACATATTGTTACTAACCTTTTCGATATCCAAAATATGAGTATTAGCTATGCCAGAATTAGCTGACTTCCAACTAATCCCTTCGTCATCTGATATAAATATTCCATTATTTGTTCCAATAAATATTTTATTGTTATTAAAACTTATATTATGAATTACACAATTCTCTAATGAATTATTTAACTCTGACCAGCTTTCCCCATTATCTATTGATACAAAAATTCCATTATAAGTTCCTGCATAAATTTTATAGTCATTTTTTGCAAAACTTCTTATATAAAGATTCATTAAACCTGAATTTTTTTCATTCCAAAATTCCCCATAATTTGTTGTTTTATATACCCCACCATCTGTACCAGCGAGAATTGTGCTATCATCTATAAAAATAAAACTATGCACATTCCAATTATTCAATCCGTTATTCTTTTGTGTCCAGGTTTCACCATCATTTGAAGTAAAATAAATTCCCTCACCATGCCATTTATTCTCAGGGTCTTGAAAGCCATCCCCACCTGCATAAATTTTATTACCTTTAACAGTAAGACAATGTACTCCGCTTCCAATATAACCGGAACTTTGTTTGCTTATTAATTTCCAGTCTGCTCCGTCATTTGTTGATAAATAAATTCCATCTAAAGCAGAAGTCAGCAATTTGTCACCATACTCAATTAGTTCCTGAACATACAAATTTTTTAAGCCAGTATCAATTTCAGACCAACTATTTCCATTATTTGTAGATAAATATATTCCTCCTCCGAAAGTCCCCGCAAAAATCTTATTATCTTTAATAATTATTCTTTGAACAGAAGCTCGAGGTAAACCTTTATTACAAGCTTCCCAGTGACTTCCGGTATTAGTAGAAAAATAAATACCATTCGTACCTGCGAAAATTATTTCATCTTTAAAAACTATATTATATACTTTACCACCTGCAGGTCCGTTTGTTTGCTCCCACTGCGAAAATGTTGTTGAAAATGAAAATGACATTAAAAACAGAAGTAATAATCTTTTCATAATTCCCTCAGAAATAATAATTAAAAAATATCCTCAATTATTAATTATTCACTATTCGTTATTCATTAAAGTTACCACCCCTTGAATCCCCTCCTTAATTAAGGAGAGGAATCAGAGGAGGTTCAATATCCAATTGGGACAGGGCGAGTTATTTTAATGACTAACCATGACTTTAAATGTGCTCACCCTATCAGTCCCAATCTGAATAATATAAAATCCGCTCGCAATTCCACTCGTATTTATTTTCACTTCTCCAGAATTTATATTCGTGTTTTCATAAACTACATTACCGAATATATCAAAGAGCTTTATCGTTCCGGGAAGTTTGTTCCCATCTGCCATATTAATATAGAGCCAGTCATTTTTCGGAGTTTGTGTTATTTCAATATCGGCTTGTGTTTCATTTTCAACAGACGTTGTTTTTACGACTGTTGCACGTACTTCGATAAAATATTCGTTATCTTGTCCGCCTCTCCAAAATCCAAGCGAATCCCTGAATTCTCCCGGCTTGGTCGCTTTGAAATTTATTCCGACTTTTGTTTCAGCACCCGGAACAAATACAAGATTCGGGGAATCTGAAAATTTAAAACCCATATTCCCGTTTTTGAAAGTCAGCTCATCATTAAACGGCTCTTCATTATCGGAACTGTTATTGATTGTTACTTCACCTGTCGGTTCATTGCCCACTTTCAAGGTGCCGAAATCAATATCCGATGAGAAGGTATATTTCGGCGAATAATAATTCACTTCAATGGTAGTGTCATTGCCTCTTCTATCGGAAAATGTCGCAACGAGCCGTGCATCCTTCTTTGAGTCAATTACTCTGGCGCTCCAGCTCGTATAAGAATCATTCCCGGGAACAAATTCATTATAGCCGAAAGAATAATTTTCACTTTCGTCCTTGTGGAAAACGATCATCGAAAGATTAGACCTGTCGTCACTTTGCGGCATATCCTCTACAGTGCCGCCTTCGATTGTGCCGTTGCCGTAAACTGAAAATTTCGGTACCGGAGGCGTAAAATCATCTTTGTTCAAATCTCCAATCGAGGCACTTGCCGGAAATCCGTAAGAATCGAAAGGCGAAAAGCCATAAGCATAAGCGGCAATCGGTTCATTAGATTTCAATTTAAATACTCCATCATCCGGTAATTTAATGGTTGTTACATTATAATAAACACCATTAACAGGTTGTGAAAATCTCTTAGTTGACATTAGATTAAGTTCATAAACTTTTTTCCATGTAAATTGACCGTCAAATACCTGGGCAAATAGCAAGTCATCAGGTACATTCCCGCTTGGTGACTGATAAACTACATTGACATAATTCTCTAAAAATCTATATCCGGTTTTTATTCCCGGTGTATTAAAAATAATTTCTTTCTGATATTGTTCTAATGGTGTCAGTGCCATCTGGAATGGGTCACTATTCACATAATCGTCAATTTGTCCGGTGTTAAACTGCATTATGTAAATTGGTTTATCGCCAGAAAAAACAATTGGTCTTGGTGCGTTTATATCGGCTCTCATTCTCAACCAACCGTCTGTTTCAATTCCTGAAGATTTTTTTAATTTAACAATAGGAATATTATCAGAATAAATTGTTGTTTCAGGTTCTCTCGCTAATATTTTTATTATCGAATTCTTTGTCCTGTTAACTATCGGAGTGTAATGATACTCTTTACCCCATGCTGTAGATGGAATTTCCATTTCTGTTAAGAAATCACAATATGGTGTATTCTCAGGAACATAAGCACAGTAATTACTTGAAATTACCGAAACAGGTTTTGAAGCAATGATTGTGCTGCCTGTCAGGTCTGCCCTTTGGCCCGCAGAACTAACAAGGTAAACGTCTCCTTTATTTAATATAACTGTTCTGGTTTCACCTGGAATCATTCCACCACTTGTCCTGGTACTATTAGTTCCACCAAGAGTAAAACTTACTTCAGTCTGGTCAAATGCGGAAACAATTCCGGAATAACTCGGGAGATACTGCATACCGTAATCGGAAACATCCGCCCAAGATGCAACAGTATATTCTTTTCCTAGCGCCGAAACCGGTATTCCAAGATAACCGTCACTCGTAAATTTATAGCGTGTTATTCCATAACATATGATCGGGTAATCTGCATATACATGGATACCATAACCACGAAACACAGAATCAGGTAATGGAACTTCTCTATCAGTCTTTCTGTAACATTGTCCAATTATTGGAGGAATTGTAAATTCAATAATGTCGTTTGGTACGGTCATTTTTTCCATTCGAAAATCCTTACCGGGTACTTCCACAATAACCATAGTCGCTATCGCAGATGACACATAAAGTTTCAGAGCATTCCCCGCATTTTCCGTTTCCCAGCATGGATTGAATGTAAGCCAAAACTCCTGGCCCGCATTTCCGGCACCGAGAAGTTCCGGTATCGTTTCCTTGAATTCAGTAAGATTGAAATCCTTACTATACGTGTTTGATGTAACCAGCACTACAAAAAGCATTGCCGGTAGCAGTGAGAAAATTTTCCTAATCATTTCTTAACCCCTTATGAATTTGAAAAAAACTATCAATTTCCAAATATTATTTTCAAATTGTGTGATGATTTCTCTGTAATAACCGAAAAAATGGCAAAATGTTACAGTGGGTATGAAAATTTTTTTTAATAAATAAGAATAGCACCGAACTTCAGATAGGTGAAAAACCCTTCAATTAGATTATTCAGGAAAATTTTGAATTTTAAATTTTGAATTTTGAATTAATGTTATATATTTGAAATGGAGAAGATGAAATAGGAAGCATGTAGAATGTCATGCTGAATTCATTTCAGCATCCATAGCCAAATTTTCAGAAAGATTAACCACATCTTTTAAGATGGGGGCTGGACTGTAAGCTGTGAGCCAAGTCTCATTTCTCCCCACCATGCTGAAGCATGGGGTTAATCTAACGCAATCCCTCCGGGACTGTTATTTTATTTCAGAACTTTGATTCATTTGATTAACCCCATCTTTTAAGATGGGGACTGGACTGTAAGCTGTGTGTCAGGTCTCATAGCTCCCCCCCAAGCTGAAGCATGGGATTAATCTTTCACAATCCCTCCTGGATTGTAATTTTATTATTGTGGGTTTTGTTTTTCAATAAAGCATAATTAAATATATTTTCGTAATTTTAAGGTTTAATAATTTTCTCAAATTTTGAGGGATTGTATTATGAATAGATTTATTCTTTTCATTATAATATCAATAATTGTTTTACCAATTATGGGGGGAAGCCCTGTGAATAAGACTTTTCCTTACAAGTACAGCGTAAAGACACTCGATAACGGGTTAAAAGTAATAATGATTCCTATGCAGAGCAACGGCATTGTTGCTTATTATTCCGTTGTCCGCACTGGCAGTAGGGATGAGTGGGAACCGGGACATACAGGCTTTGCCCATTTCTTTGAACACATGATGTTCCGCGGCACTAAGCGGTATCCGGGCAGGGTATATGACAGCCTGATTACCTCTATGGGTGCCGATGCCAATGCTTACACAACAGATGATTACACATGCTACCATCTCAGCTTTGCAAAGGAAGATTTGGAACAGGTGATGAACCTCGAAAGCGACAGATTCCAAAATCTGTTTTATGAGGAGCGGGAATTCCAGACCGAATCGGGTGCGGTTTACGGCGAATACAGGAAAAGCAAGACCAGTCCATATTTCTTACTCGAAGAAAAGCTTTGCGAAACTGCTTTTGACAAACATACATACAAGCATACAACAATGGGATTCGAGAAAGACATTGCCGCAATGCCGACTATGTACGCATACAGCCGAAGTTTCTTCGAAAGGTATTACCGGCCTGAAAATGTGGTGCTGATGATAGTCGGAGATTTTGACCCGGGTAAAACTTTCGACCTTGTGAAGAAGTATTATAGTAACTGGAAAAAAGGGTATGTAACACCTCAAATTCAACCCGAACCTGAACAGAAAGGTGAGAGGGTAGCTGACGTTAAATACCCCGGAAAGACTTTGCCTATAATAACTATTTCATACAAGGGTGCGGCTTACAATCCCAATGATGTTACTGCTGTGTCTGCAATATTATTTGGAGACCTTGCCTTCGGACGCAACAGCGATTTAAACAAGAAACTATATATAAAAGAACAGAAAGTACAGTTCATCCAGCCGGGTATTCAGATGAACCGCGACCCAACGCTATGGTCAATCTATTCTATGGTGAAAAATGAAAAAGATATTGATTATATCAAAAATGAAATATACAACACAATAGCTAAATTCCAGTCAACACTTGTAGATGCAAAAGCACTCGATAATCAAAAGAAAAATATGAAATATTCATTCCTGATGTCGCTTGATTCTCCTGATAAAGTAGCAGGCAGTCTTGCAAGAATAGTTGCATTAACAGGAGGAATTGATGCCGTCAACACTTACTTTTCAACTGTTGATAAAATAACTCCTAAAGACATCCAGGATGCGGCTAAGACATACTTCGTGCCTGAGAAACGAACTGTATTAACATTGACAGGGAGCAAATAACATGAAAAATAAATTAACAATATTATTAGGTTCATTATTCATTTTTTGTGCATTTATTATGAACTCATGCGGCAGAATCAGCAATTCGGGAGATGGCAGAACTGTACTTCTTCCGGTAAATGATGACCCGACGGTTTCTTTCAGGATTTGGTTTAAATTCGGTTCTCAAAATGACCCGAAAGGCAAGGAAGGTCTTGCCAAATTAACTGCGAGCATACTCGTTTCGGGCAGTACTCAAGTCAATTCTTACGAAGCTCTTCTCGATAAACTTTATCCTATGGCTTCGGGTTATGAAGCAAAAGTTGACAAAGAAATGACTGTTATTATCGGGAGGACTCATAAGGATAATCTCAAAGATTATACTACTTTGTTCACCGATGCAATACTTAAACCTGCTTTCAAAGAAGAAGATTTTACACGCATTAAAGAAGAAATGCTCAACTATCTCGAAAAGGAACTTTCTTATGCAAATGATGAGGAGCTTGGTAAAGCGGCTTTGTACAATTATATCTTTGAAGGTACTCCTTACGGACATCTAATGGAAGGCACAATCGAAAGCCTGAAATCCATCACACTTGATGATGTGAAGCAGTTCTATAAAAAATATTATACAAAGGATAATTTTGTAATCGGCCTTGGCGGAGGCTATGACGATGAGTTTCTTTGGTCACTCGAAACCGAATTGAATAAGCTTCCTGCCGGGAAAACGGACGAAGTTGCAAAACCAAAATATGAAAAAATCAGTGGGTTGAACTTCCTTCTCGTTGATAAGGAATGTGATGCCACAGCCATTAGTTTCGGCTTCCCGATTGACTTCACAAGGAGTGACGAAGATTTTTATGCAATGTCACTTTTCGCATCATGGTTCGGTGAGCATCGTAATTCATCCAGCCATTTGTACCAGGTTATCAGGGAAATCAGAGGTATGAACTATGGCGATTATGCATACATCGAAGTTTTCCTGAACGGCAGTCAATTTCAGATGCCAATGCCGAACAATGCCCGGAGACAGCAAATATTTGAAGTGTGGCTCAGGCCTGTACCTAATTCTCAGAGACATTTCGCTCTGCGTGCCGCTTTGCGTGAATTGAAAATGGTTGTTGATAATGGAATGACAAAAGAAGCCTTCGAGACTACAAAAAATTTCCTTTATAAATATGCACTCAATTTTGCCCCGACTACATCTATAAGACTCGGATACCAGATTGACAGCCGCTTTTACGGTGTCGAAGATAATGGCAACTATATAGATTATTTCAGGAATAAAATTAACAATCTCACACTTGAACAAGTAAATAAAACATTAAAGAAGTATATTCAGTATGACAATATTAAGTTTGGGATTGTTACACAAGATGCCGTAAAATTTAAAGAGGAACTTGTGAACAACACTCCAAGTCCAATTGTTTATCCTACGCCAAAGCCGCAGTCGGTAATGGATGAGGATAAAATTATCGGAGTGTTTCCATTGAAAATATCAGCAGATAAAGTGAAAATTATCAAGGTGGCGGATTTGTTTTTGAAATAATTCAGAATTCTGAATTAAATGAATTGATAATGTAAATAGTTTGGGCAGAACTGTGTTCTGCCCTTTTCATTTCTGTCAAATTAATCTTACCATTTCTTCCTCACCTAAATTAAGGTGTGTATAAAAAGTGCAGTTAAAATAAATTCCTTTATATTGAAGTTGATCCTAAGAAGAAATGCATTGTAAAAAAGAGAGGAAAATTAATTAAATTAACTTTCCAAATACAAAGAAAATGAAAAAAATGGGAAATAAAGGCGAGATAATAATCTATCAGACCGAAGAAAACGAAACTCAAATCGAAGTTCGTCCGGAAGAAGAGTCTGTTTGGCTTACTCAAACCCAAATGGTGAAATTATTTGATACAACCATGCAAAATATTAGTTTGCATATTAATAATTATTTTAAAGAAGAAGAGCTCCAAAGAAATTCAGTTGTCAAGGAATACTTGACAACTGCGATTGATGGGAAGGATTACAATACAAAATATTTCAATCTCGATGTAATTATATCCGTTGGTTATAGGGTTAAAAGCAGAAGAGGCACACAATTTCGTATATGGGCAAATAAAATTTTGATAGATTACCTTCTGAAAGGTTTTGCTATAAATAAAAAACTTTTGCAAAACCGGAATGAAAAATTGAATCAATTGAATGAAACTATCAAGCTGATTTCTTCGATTTCTGTTTCGGAATATCTTAGTTTCGAAAACAAAGATACATTTTTATTATTGTTGGAAAGATATTCGAATGCTCTTAATATTTTGGATGATTATGATTACATTAGATTCAAAGAAATCCCGAATACAGAAATTTCATTTATGTTTTTTTAATTATATATTTTATTTTGCTATCAATAATTTTAATTTCTTTAGAGAAAAGGTCGGATTGGAGATAAACCAGTCAAAGATAAAATATGAAGACTGTAATCATAGGCGGAGGCAAAGGATGCCGTTCATTGCTTGAACTCACGAGAGGAAAAACTCTGAAGGAGTTTAAGATTGACGTTGTCGGTGTCGTGGATATTAACACAAATGCTCCCGGCGTTGCTTATGCCCGTGAACTTGGTTTAAGAACATTTAAAAAATTACCCGATGCACTGAAAGAACTCGAATTTGAACTGATAATAGAACTAACCGGAAACGAAAAAGTTTTACAGGATTTGTACAGGGAATTAAAACCCGGTATAAAGATTATTGACCATGAAGTTGCCAGGATTTTCTGGGATATACTCAATGCACAGGAGAATCAGCAATTGCAATACTATCAACTCGAAAAACTCGAGAAAACATTAGAAGGAGAAAAGTATTTTCTACAAAGTATATTCAACAGCAGTGCAGACATGTCAATTGTTATGGATACAGAGAAAAACATACTAAGAGCAAATAATAAATTCATTGAGTTCACCGGCAAACCTCATTCCGGAATAATCGGGAAAAAATGTCATGAAGCATTAAACGGAACTAAGCTCGATTGCGGAAATTACGAATATTGCGATATATTTTATAATGCTGTGTTTAAAGGAACAACCCAAACAAATATCAGGCGAACTCCTCCTCCCGAAGAATCCCACTGGGAGGTTACCCGAATACCCATAAAAAACTGGGAAGGTGAAGTTGATGCTGTTCTGGCAACATGGCACAGGATTACTGAAAAAGTTATGCTTATGAGGAAAATTGAAAGTGCAGAAACAAAATTCAAGAGCTTTATAAATTCGGCACTTGACTGGATTTCAATTAAAGATATTAACGGAAGGTATGTGATAGTTAATCCTGCAATTGCTAAACCGTTCAACCTTGTGCCTGATGATTTTGTCGGGAAAAAACCGGCTGAGATTCTACCTAAAAAAATGGCTGCAACAATTATAAAACATGATGCCGAAGTATTCGAGTCAAAAAACCCCCGCCATTATGATGAAATTATCCCGATTGACGGCCAGGACCATCACTTTCACACAATCAGATTCCCATTATTTGACTACAGCGGTGCATTAATCGGTGTATGCACAATAGCTCGCGATACATCAAAAGAGTATATGCTCCAGGAGCAGCTTGTCCAAAGTGAAAAACTTGCCGCACTCGGCAAACTCGCCGCAGGTGTTGCTCATGAAATCAACAATCCTTTAACCGGTATCATGGCATACACTGAAGATTTAATCGAAGAAATACCTGTGAGCGACCCGCACAATGAAGATTTAAAAGTAATTCTGAGAGAAACATTAAGGTGCAGGGATATTGTCAGAAACCTGCTTGATTTTGCACGACAGGATAAACCGAAATTAGAGATTAACGAGCCGAATAAAATTGTTGAGGAATCATTGAATCTTCTTGTAAGATTACCACAATTCAAGGATATAAACATTCAAAGAATTCTTGATGCTCATATTCCTTTGATTCAGTCCGACCCACGTCAAATTCAACAGGTGCTTCTGAATTTACTGCTGAATGCCGCCGATGCCATGAAATACAAAGGGAAAATCACAATCAAATCAGAATACGACAAAAAGAACGATAAGTGCATCATTGCTGTTGAAGATTCGGGCCCTGGCATTCCCGAAAATTTAATTGATAAAATATTCGAACCCTTCTTCTCGACTAAAGGAACAAACGGATTGGGCCTCGCCGTCAGTTGGGGTATAATAGAAAGGCACCACGGAACCATTGAAGTTGATATAGCTGAGAACGGAGGGGCTATTTTCAAAATTGTATTACCTGTTTATGGGCATTAATAATCTTATAAGTTGAAAAGGGGGGTTATGGAAACAAAAATAAATGTCCTCGTTGTTGATGACGAGCAAATCATTCTCGACAGCATTAAAAAACTTCTTAGAAATGAGCAGGAATACAATGTCCTCACTGCCTTATCTGTTCCCCAAGCATATTCGATTATGGATAAGGGCAATATCCATATAATACTCACCGACCTTATGATGCCTGAAATTGACGGTTTGGAATTTCTGAAAGTTCTGCGGGAAAAATCACCAAACATAATAGCCGTTATGATTACCGGTTATGCAACAATCAATACAGCTCTCCAGGCAATGCAGCTGGGTGCTTTCGATTACCTCGCAAAACCATTCACTCGCGAAGAACTGAAAAAGCTGATGAAAAGAGCAGGAGACCTTGCCTTAGCTATCATGAATGCAGGAGAATTATCATCTAATCCAAGGCAAACCGAAGCTGAGAAAATCATGAGTTCAATTAAAGGAATAGGTGAACATTCATGGCTTGTCATTCAGGATGATGATACTGTTCTTATTGGTGTGGAACGAACTTTTCTCATCACTATTGGCAGGATACAGACGGTCTATCTCCCTTCTGTCGGTGATGAACTGAGGCAGGGTAGTATTTACTTCCAGGTGTTCTCTGCCGATTTGCGTTCACAATCCCTGCTTTCTCCTTTATCTGGTATCGTAATCAAAGTAAATGAAGACATATATAACAATCCTAATGAAATGCTCGAAGACCCTTATGGAAAGGGCTGGCTGATTAGATTAAAACCCACAAACCTCGAAGAAGAAATTAAACTTATTGGGAGATGAGTGTAATTCTGAATGCTGAATGCTGAATGCTGAATTAATTTTTAAGATTTGAGTTTAAGGTATTGAGTTTTGAATTGTAGATATATTTATTTTATCTATGGTCATTTCCAAAAGCTTGCGGAGAAAACAGTTACCAAAGTTCGCTTTGGGATTAATTAATTTACTCTTAATTTGCAAATTATACGATTTATTTCCCTGATTATATATCAAAGAATATTATTATTATTAAATTTATCAGATGAATATTGGTATATGAAATTAAAAATTATTTTTATAATTAGTATCGTTTTTCTTTTGAATAATTGTGGAGAATCAGGGACCAGTACCGATAATTCAAGCAAAGAGTTATGGCCCCTATCAGTTGGAAACACTTGGACTTATTTTGTGTATAGCTATCACAGTTATAATTCAGATACAGTCAAACCTTTTGATACAATAACTTATTATATAAGTGGAAAAAAATCAATAAATGGTGAGGATTGGTATTATATTACAAGTATTGGAAAAAGTACAAAGGTTATTTTTACTAATAGAAGCGATGGTTTATGGGGATATAATTTTAAAGATTCCACGAATATTAATATTGATTCCGCAAAGTTGGTTTTTAAGTATCCAACTTATCTAAATGAGACATATCCAAATGATACGAACGGGATAAAAACAATCAGCCTTAATTCTGAGGTTAATACTCCAGCCGGTATTTTTAATTGTATTAAATATATTACAGTGAAAAACAGTAACTTTGACATTTATTTCTATCCGGGTGTTGGACAAATCAAAACTGAACAAATTACATATATTAATACAAATGTTTCACCGCCTGATACTAACTGGATTAGAATGCTACTTGCAAGCTACACATTATATCCTAAGGAGTGATATTACGTGAATAGTACAGGTTATAATTTGAATTTGTAGAACTCAATGATAAGATATTGAAATGTTAACTGAATAATGATAAGGTCTAATTCATATTATTACTGCTATTGGCTGTAAATACTGGTGTACCTACTATTTTATCATCATAAATTATCAAATTCTTCTTTTGTAAATTTAGCTTGTTTTAGAATAGCATTGAATGTACCAATTGGTACATCTTTTGTATGCATAGCAACATAAGTTTGTCTTCCATCATCATGTCTTAAAACTATGTGCGAACCGCTCTGCCTTTGTATAGAAAAGCCTGCTCTGAGAAGTTTTGATAGGATTTCAGAAGCTTTATACGGCATTTACATCTCGATTGTTGAGAATAAATATTCCTCAGATATATTGACAGGTTCATTATTTGCAGTTTTTTCATCAAGCCAAAGCCTGATTAAATCACCTGCAGCAGACTTTGCTCCATCTATTCCCAAACCGTGAGTTGTTAAGTTCAGTGTGGGTATATGAGCATAGTAATATCCCTCAGGGAAACCTTTCTCATAAATTTTTTCGTATAGAATAGGAATATTCATAATCAAACCTTATTTTTTATTTATTATACGAAATCACGGCATTGTTTATTGTTTGAAAATGATTTTACAATTGTGTGACCTATGTTATCATCTTCTTTCAAAATGATGTAAAAAGTATTTTAAAAAATTATGAATTACTCTTGTTTTCAAGATACAAAGTTTCCGGAGCTAAGTCCTGTTCATTAGGCCAGGTAACTGTACCGGTTGCAATTTTTAATCTTGAAAAGCAATTCCAATCTTTAAGTTCTTTGAAGAAATCACTTTTACAGTATTTAGCAATATCAATCAGCCTGACTTCCCCATTATTATAATGAAGCTCAATTAATAATTGTTTCAGAGGAACAGCATTATTTAGTTTTGGTGTCATGATTATATTAACTTAAAGATTCATTATCAAAGATTTTTCTCTACAAAGTAATCGTTTCTCCATAATTCATTACCCTGCAATTTTTTTCATTGGCATTTACTTTTGCCTTGAATACTTCAGGGTCGGCTTGTATTACGGGGAATGTATTATAGTGCATCGGTATCGAAAGTTTCGGATTGACAAATTCGACAGCCCTCAAAGCATCATCAATTCCCATAGTAAAATTATCGCCGATAGGAAGGAGCATAACATCAATCTTATCAATTTCTCCGATAAGCTTCATGTCGAGGAACAATCCCGTGTCGCCTGTGTGATAGACTGTGATGCCGCCCATTTTTATAACAACACCTGCAGGCCCACCCATGTATCTTCCATCGGGAGATGCTGAGCCATGGTGTGCAATAGTGAATTTCAGTCTGCCGAAAGGAAAATTCCATCCGCCGCCAATGTGCATGTTATGTGCATTGCATCCCTTTTCAGCAGCATAATTGGCAAGCTCATCTACTGCTATCACCAATCCGTCATTTGACTTGGCAATAGTCAAGCCATCGCCGAGGTGGTCGCCATGGGCATGAGTCAGTACTATAAACTTTGCTTTTATATCGGATGCCCTGACAGGACAAGTCGGATTACCCGTGATGAAAGGGTCAATTATCACCTGATGCGTTCCGTCATCAAGTAAAAAAGATGAATGACTAAGGTATGTGAGCTTTAACATATTCACCTCATTTATTTGGAATATTTATTTGTTTATTTTATTAACTCATATTTCACAAACGCATAATTTCTGTGAACCACTATGTTTAACTCCTACGGGGTTACTCCCATTTTTTAATTACAATCACAGAGTGATTGGACGTCTGCAATAAATCATAACCGAAATCAGCGGCAACTCCAATATGAGTTGAACATGTCTGTATTAATTCATTACTGAAATTAACGACAATGCCATTGGGATTGAACTTTATATACCAAAGATAATAATAACTTCTTAACATGAATTTATCAATTATTTTTTTGCTGAAATCAGTGCCGTCCCAAAATCAGTGTCGGTTCTTTGAATATCCTCGAACCATGATTCTTTGAGCATAATCCAATAGTCTGTTTCAGTGTAAACATCGCCCCCCCTGGAACTGACAAGCATTTCAATCGAAAGCAGGGCATTGTATTCAGGCGAAGTCCTGTTGTCATGAATAAGGTAATCGTGAATAATCAGTTGTCCGCCTTTATTCAAGGCATTATAAATCCTGTTGCATAGTGCGATATTTTCCCATATCGAAACATGGTGCATGGCAAATGAAATGAATACCATGTCATAGCCGGTGCCGATATAGTCGGTTCTGAAATCGCCTTTCATAAGATTTATCTTTTTATTGAATCCTTCAGATTTGAGGTAATCCTCAGTAAAAGAAATAATATTCGGGTAATCAAAAAGGTTAGCATCAATTTCGGGCTTTAAGTTCAGAAATTCTATTGTGTAATTACCCAAGCCGCCTGTCAGGTCAAGCAATTTATTGACCTTGGTCAGGTCGAGAAGCCTCACGACATCATGCGCAAGAATCGAAGAACGCCAGTTAATGGCTTCAATAAAAGGTTTGATTTGTTCTTTTGTCATATCCTTTAAATCAAGGATGTCAGGAGGTTTGCCGTGCTTGACTGTTTGGGTGAGGTTGCCCCATAGATTCCAGAGGTAATTCTGGTATTTGAAAAGCCCTATGTACTCAGGTTTTGTCTTATCGAAGAACCGAAGTGATATTTTTGAATTGAGATAACCATTGTTGTTTTTTTCAATCAAGCCGATAGCGACAAGCGCGTTCAGAAGCCTTTCGGTTGCTTTTTCATCTGTGTCGAGCTGTGCGGCAATTTCAGCGGCAGGCTTGACCTTTGCACCAATAACTGAGAATAAATCAAGTTCGCAGGCAGTGAGCAGCACTCTGCTTCTTTCGAAAGACAGGGCAAGGTCCAGCACTGTCTGGATGGATGAATTATCGCGCTGCATCGGCTTCCAGGTTCTCATATTATCTCCGCCTGTATTCTGAAAATTTCACTCATAAACCCCTGACTATCAATTAATCAGTTCAAATCCTTATTCAAATATAATAAAAGAAAATTACAAAAGTTTGCTATAAAAAAAAATTATAAAAATATTAACCAAAGTCTTAAGACTGGGTGGGGAAATCATATCTCCAACATCCTGAAGGATGGTAGTAATCTAATGATTAAACTGATTTTCAGTTGTGCCGTGTAAAAAGATGTTTGTATAATGAATGGCCATGTTTTGCAAAGTTCTCGAAGTAGCCTGTAAACCATTGGTTGAGAGCAATTCCTGCTTCATCGGATTGCCTAATATCCTCGAGTGAATCAATACCCCCGGTTCTGATTATATAGAATTCCTTTGAAGTTGGATGCTTTTCGATATATGAAGCTGCATAAGACGATAATTCGAACGACCTCATTTTAAGGATTCTGCCGCTCAATCCGCCGCCGAATGTTGATGTAAAGTAATCGAACAAAGGTTTATCACCTGAATTAATCATTGATGCGTATTTTTCGTACCCGGTAGAAGTGTTACCGAAATTTACAGCTCCGAAGCCGAGGCCGGCAAGGACATCAAGCAATGCAGGTATGATTTGAATATCAGTGTCGTTAGTAAGTTTGACAATGACTGGAGGATTTGCTCCGGTTCGTTTAATAAAATTTTTGCCAATGTATTCAAGGCGGTTGAGAAGATTTTCATCCAATCCAATACTATTTGTATGTTTGTCGTGGGGAACATTAGGGCAGCTCTCGTTCAGTTCAATGAAGTCAACATTTGCGGATTTGAATAATTCCATTCCATAAACAAGTTCCTTCACTGCTTCAACATCGGGAATTTCGGGGGATGCACTTACACTGACTCCAAGGGGACAGCCTTCGACTTTCTCGATTTTGGAAAGTCTTTTCGCAAGCGATTCATGTCCTTCATTAGGCAAGCCCATCCAATTTGATGCAGAGCCGGATTTGGGATAAGGCATGAAAGGATGGAGAACGCCTTTTCTCTCGTTGCCCCTGCGATATGCACCTGTGCTTGTTCCTGCAAGGTATGCCCCTGCACCCTGCGAGGCGGCAGTATAGTATCCTTCGCCATGCTTAAACATTCCTGCGGCATTAAATATGCCGGAGTTGAATCTTATTCCCCAAAGAGTTCGTGCCTCGCTTTCGGGTGGCATATATGTACCGGTGCGGGTTTCCCGTGCCAACAGCTTGATGAATGCTTTTCTCGCCGGTGAATAAATGTTTGTTACAATCGAAGGTGGAAGCTTAGTAATAACAGGCCTGATTTTATATTCTGCGAGCGAAAGGATTTCTGCTATTGTAATTTTTCTCATATTTTTTTATTTCTTGTCAATCAAGCTTTTCTATTCAACAAAGAAAAAGGTTTTTTATTGTAAAGCGGTCATCAATTTAACTAAATCAATTTCTTAAACTAAATTTCACACAAAAACAAAATGAATCGGAACCATATTTTTCGTTTTACTTATTTTTTTTTATTCCTTAGTAGTGAAGGATTTGGGGAATTTTATATGATTTATTATTTGGTATTTGTAAATTATTTATTTATTTTGTATAATTGTGTCCCTTTTTTATGGTTAGTTTAATATTTGTTTAATTTTAATGGGGTAAGCTATGAAAAAATCAGTATTATTTTTTCTCCTATCATTTTCTATTATTTCATTACTTGTTATCTCTTCTTGCAGCGAGGGAGGCAATGAAATACCGGTAAATAATTCAGTGGATAACGAATTTTCAGATATGGTATTCCCAAATTTCAATGATATTATTTGGGATGAGGTTTCCGGCGGAACCATTGATGAAGAGTTTAGCATTATCCCTTATTATAATAACAAATCAATTGTATCAAACGGCAAAGAATCAAGTATTCAATGCGGCGATGACGATAGCGAAGAACATAATGGAGATGATGACCATCATGGCGATTGTGATAATGACCATCATGGATGCTGCTATGGCACAATTCTTCACCAGTTGAATTTGACTAAAGACCAGAAAAA
Source organism: Bacteroidota bacterium (assembly GCA_021824625.1). Lineage (GTDB taxonomy): Bacteria > Bacteroidota > Ignavibacteria > Kapaibacteriales > UBA2268 > XYC2-FULL-35-21. The sequence goes on from JAKAKE010000142.1 coordinate 43,663, forward strand.
CCAGATTTATCAATTTAAGAAGGAATTCCATCATTGTGTTCATGACGCAAGGGAAAATTATGAAGATGCAAAAGATGCAATTATAAAAAATGCACACCAGCTTAGAAAAGAAATTATCCATAAATGGAAAAACGGCGATATTACCAAAGATGAAGCTAAAGCTTTATTAGCGCAATTAAAAGCAGACACCAAACAACTTATTGCAGACCTTAAAGCTACATTCAAAGCGGCTGTCGGCGATTGCTTATGTACATTCCTAAAAGCTATAGTATCAGTTTTGGACGATGTTCAAAAGGAAACATTCATTACCTGGGTCGAAAACAATAATTGCATAGATATTAATTGCGATTTAAGAGGCGGAGCAAATAACCAGCTATAAAGTTGATAAAAATTGATTATTAAAGGGGGGTTGTTAACCCCCTTTTTTGTTTATTCTCAAGTATTTCTATGCCATGAAGAAAATACTATTTGGAAAATTGAAAAAAATTATTGAATTTCATATTGATTATACTGGATTGTTCTAATAATACCGATTTTATATTTTTGACACAGTTAGTATTCGGAATAATTTAAGCAACTTAGTATAAACAATAAAATCGGAACTCATTATATTAAACATAGATTTTAAGGAGTTTCAATAATGAACAAATATTTGATTTCTTCAATTGCATTTTTATTGTTTTTTAACATGTATGCTACTTACTCCCAAACTAATGAAATATTTGAGGAATACTCTGAAGGTGCAATTGTTACTCAAAATGGAAAAAGAATTTGGGCAGAGGATATCATTTTATATAACGATAATGTTTCTTTTACTTTACAAAAAGGAATTAAAGACTCACTCCCACTTTCTGATGTTATGAAAATTAATACAAAAAAAGGAAGCTATGCACTTGAATTTGGTATTTTCGGTGGCAGCTATACTTTCTTAATCTTTTTAATGACATCAATCCCTTATGAAAACCGGTATTATAATAGTAATTATGATTCAAATTATTGGGAAATTGCATTAATTTCTACTGGAATAGGTGCAGGTGTTGGAATGCTAATCGGGTGGGCTTTCCCAAAATATAAAGATGTCTATGTTAATGGAAGATTTATCACACAGCTTCAACAATCATTTCCTGACTATAATATTCCTGTTAATAAAAATCAAAAAATAGTAAGTATTGGTATTAACTTTTGAAAAAGAAATAATATGAAAAAGTTTGTTATTTTATTATTATCAATCTCATTGATTCTTTGCAGTTGTTCCCATGTCGAAAATGTAACAATAAAAGCTGATCCTGAAAAAATTATTACAAAGACTGTAATCAAAGAAATTACACCCCCATTGAAATTCGCCAGAGGAAAGTATGAAGATAAAAGAGCCGATTTTTCTTACCTGGCAAAATGGTCAGAAGGGATGAACACATGGACACTCTACGAAGAAACACCAATAGAAGATGTGATATTCGATGGTTTGAGAACTTTGTTTATGCATTCCGGGCTTGCATGGGTAAATAAAGACTCATCAGAAATAATAATTAATGTTACTCTACTTGGTGTTGTAGCTATAAGAACCCCTAAAATTTTTAGTGAAGAAATAATTTCAAGCATTCAGATAAAACTTGATTTTGTATCTTCTGCTTCCGGGAAACAGATTTATTCTAATATCTATAATGGCACAAATGAAGACTATGGATTTATAATAATGTCTGATGTTGAAAAATCTATCAATGAATCATTGATAAACTGTATCAATAGTATAGGACTTGATAAAGGTTTGAAAGAAAATTTATCTAATATTAAGATTTAAAGCTTATATTATTATTTATTTCATTGTCGCAAAATTCTTCAGCAGTTTCATTCCGTATTTATGGCTTTTTTCGGGATGAAACTGCACACCGTATAGGTTGCCGTATTGGAACATCGAGGTGAAATCATAACCGTAATTTGTTGTGCTGAGTGAGTCAGGCTCTGCTTCCGTAATGACATGATAGGAATGGACAAAGTAAAATCTTTTTTCTTCGGGTAAATCCTCAAACAATGGGCTTGTCTTTTTAATTTCGATTGTGTTCCAGCCCATGTGCGGTATTTTCAGCTTCTTGTTTTCGCCATCGAATTTGAACTTAATGGTTTTTCCTTTTAACCAGCTCAATCCTTTTG
>JAKAKE010000163.1 GCA_021824625.1 Bacteroidota bacterium
GTTGAAAAAATTGAAAATAATATTAAGCAATTTAAAGATAAAAGCGAAGAAAATCTGATTGAATATTTAAATTATCTTAATATCATAAATTTTTTATTTGATTGCGAGCTTGTCAAACACAATTTAATTGGAATAAACGAATTGAATTATTTAACACAGGACGATGTTTTTTCAATATTTTATAAAGATGGATATTTCGCTGGTTGTTCATGTCCAATGTCAAGTTATGCAAATAAATTTTTTGATCAAAGATTTTTAAATAACTTAAGAAAGGATATACCAATTGATTTCCAATTTGGTATATTTAAACATATAATAAAAAAAGATATATTCGATTCTATTTATAATAATTTTGATATTATTTTCAGAAACCACCATCTTTATTTAGTATTAACTATATTATCTAAAGCATTATGTGATTTAAAAGTTCTTTGTCATTATACAGCATTCATGAATGCATGGATAATAATTGAACATTACTTGGATATATTTTGGGAAAATTATATTGAAAGTTTAATTGAAAATCATGATAATGAAAAATCTATAATTAATAGAACACGAAAACAATTTTTAACAAGTAGTGAATTTTCAATAAGCATAAAAGCTAATTTGTTAGATCTTAATGATAAAATTTGTCATAAAATGTTCGATATAATTAATAAATTAAGAAAAAAAAGAAATGAATTAGTACATAATTTTGATTATAAAAAAATTGATAAGACAGATGTTGCATTGGCATTAAGCATTATTGTTTATTTTCTTAAAACCTATGATAATTTTGATATAAATTTAAACTTTTCAATAAATTTACGCAACATTTTATGGTATTCATAATTGTAATTTAAATACTTATTTATTATTGGTAAAAGAAATTTAAATAAAATATTTTAAAGTGTAAAAATTATTATCAATTATTCATAATTTAATTAATATAATGAATATTAAACAGGAAAAGAATGTCTTTCGTATAAGTTTTGAGGATAATGAATTCATAGAATTAAAAGAATTTCCTCATCCACTACAAAAAGGTATAATGCCACTTATAGCTAAAATTGATGATGAATTTATTCCCCTTGGGACTGGTTTCAATATAACAAATTATGGTTTGATGATTACTGCTAAACATGTTATAGATTTTGCTTTTAAACATATAAAAAATACAGTAAATACCAATCACTATACTCTAGATGATTCGTTAAATATATTTGCTTTCTACGTTTCTGATATTAAACATAGAGATAATAATGAACATTATTTTGGGGGATTTATAGATGTTTCTAGGATAAATACTACTTTATACTCTGATGTAGCATTATTACAACTTCAAGTTCCTATGATAAATGATACAAGGATACATCTTCCATTTTTTAGATTGAGCCCTTGCATACCAAATATAGATCAAACTATAATTTCATTCGGTTATAGCAATATGAAATCACAAAGAAGTTCATCAGATAATAGAAATAATATTGTTAACTATTCACAAAATTTTAAAGGTTCTAGAGGGAAAATAAAAGAAGTATTTAGTTATAAAAGAGATAATGTCATGTTGGATTTTCCATGTTTTAGAACCGATTCGCGTTTTGATCCAGGTATGAGTGGTGGTCCAATAATTGATTTAAATGGTAATGTTAACGGTTTAATATCATCGTCGATGGAGGTCATTGATGAAGATAAATCATTTATTTCATATGGTACAATGTTACAACATATTTTTTACCTGAAAGCTTTATTAACTTTAGAAGGAGACAATGTTCCTAAAGAATATACTCTACATGAATTAACCAATTTGGGTCATATAGATGTTGATAATTCTTTTTTAAATATTAGCATTTTAAATTCTGGAGGAAAAACTATTTTAACCTATAAATAAAATTTTAAATCAATCTCATCCGCTACCTCCCACTTTCCATTTAATCCGCGGCACAGACTTTCCCATTGCGTCCGCGTCCTTGCGTGAACCATAAAAATTAAAATTTAAAATATTGAAAATTTATTAAAAATTGAAAATTATAAATTAAAAATTTCAATAATATATAACCGCCACTCAACACTCAACACTCAACACTCAACACATTCAATTTTATATCCCCATTCGTAATTATTAATTCATAATTGATTTCATAGCTCCGCCGCAAGTTCCAGCTCTTTCGCCAGGTCTCCGGCGAGCTTTCGGCGGTTGAATTGTTCTATGTAGTCTTCTTTGGGTTTTGGCAGATTGTTGTTTTTCCAAAGATTGTAAAAAGTTTCGATTGCCTGTCCGATTGCATACACATCTTCGGGTGCAGTGGCTATTGCGGCTTTTGTGTCGAGTGCGAGCTTACGCATCACACCATCGGGAACGCTTGCGAGTATGGGCTTTGCGGCACCGAAGTATTCATACAACTTGCCGGGTGAACGTGCAAGGTCTTTGAGCATGAACCACAGAACATCCGATTCGAGAAGGTGTTTTATGTTTTCGTGATGCGAAACATACCCTGTGCAGATTGTGTTTTCAGTCAAGCCGTATTTCTTATTCATCTTCTGATGGCTTTTTCTCATTATACCGACGAATCGTGCTTCAAGACAGGGGGCGGCTTCCGGCTTCCTTTTCAAGAAATCCGATAGAGCCTGGAAGAAATATTTTGGTGTACGGTTGTCCTGAAAAACTCCCGCATGAGTGATTGTGAATTTTGCAGTATTAGGTTTTACATTCCTGAAATCCTCAAAATCATCAGGGTCATAGCCATGAGGGATAATCATCACATCATTATGCGAAAGAAAGCCATATCGCTTTACAAGAAGCTCTTTAATATGACGTGATACAACGATTGCTTTCTCTGTATGAGTCAGCACTTCACGCTCGAGCTTGATTGCATGAGATTTATGAAAAGGGGTTGCATAAAAATTAAACGGATTGTCAACCCATGGGTCGCGATAATCAATAATGTAAGGAATATTAAATTTCTTCGATAATTCTTTTGCAACAAGAAAATCAGTGTAAGGAGGAGCAGTAGCTAAAATCACATCAACTTTGTGTTTCTTTAGTATGTTTGAACCAAGAGCCAAAGCCCTTTTCAGCCATTTTGCCTTGCTGTCCGGCTGATAAATTGTCTGAAGAAAGTTTTTTCCCAGAGTCTGAATGAAATAAGAAGGCAGTTTCACTGTTTTTGGCTTTTGTTCTTCCGAATTTCCTTTTTTTGGGGGAGTCCTGAAAACAGAGATTTCCGGATTTTCCAAATCTTTGAACAAAGTTTCATCGAAAGCATAGAAAGAAGATGGTGTTTCAGTTAGTATAATTGGCTTCCATCCGTATTCAGGAAGATATTTGATAAATTTAACAATCCGCTGAACGCCGCTCAGTCCCATCGGCGGGAAATAATAAGCAATAACAAGGACAGTTCTATTTAACATAGATCTATCCTTATTATCAATATTAATTCCCATCATTTTTGCTCATTTTAATTCAACTACAAACTTAAAAATTTAAAATTTAAAATTTAAAATTTAAAATAAATTTTCAATATTTAAATATTTAATTTTTATTATCCAAAGTCTGTGTTATTTTATTAAATATCATTGAAAGTTTATTCGCTTCTTGAAGTAACTTAATAATATATTCATTAAATTCTACAGTTGCAGTTTTTAGCATTCTTAACCAATGTCTTGTTTCTTGTGACTCTTTCTTACAGATGAATATTTTATTCCTGAAATCTTTTTTAGAACTTGATCCATTAGCTTCCAAATAATTAGCTCCAATACTGGTACCTGACCTAATAAGTTGTGAAATCAGTGGTGTTGTAATTGTACTGGATTTAATCTTTTTACATAATTCAATAATACTTTCACCAAGCTTAGCGGTTCTTTCCTCTAAATCATAGATCCCGGAATATTTTTTCATTTAATATTATAAATTTCAAATTTAATTTAAATTTTAAATTGAAAATTTATAGCCTTTCTAAAAAAATCCATCATTAATATTTTTAGTCGTTATCCTACCACAGGCAATTCGGTTGGTGCAGTTGTTAATGGTTTACCGCCTGTTCTTGTAACCTGTGCAAGGTCTTCAACCCTCATACCGAATTTATCAGGTAAATATATTCCCGGTTCGATTGCAATGACTGCACCTTCGGGTACAATCTGGTCATCCAAACGGAAAGTTATAGTCGGCATTTCGTGAGGCACTAAACCAATTCCGTGTCCAAGTGAATGTTGGAAGTACTGCCCGTAGCCTTCCTTCTTGATTATGCCGCGTGCAAATTCGTCAAGTGTTTTTCCGTTCATTCCGGGCCTGACGTTTGCTATCGCATGGTCTTTTGCTTTAACCAGCATTTTATAAAGTGTCTTTTGTTCCTTGCTTGCTTTTTGGAAGGCAACAGTCCTGGTTAAATCAGAGCAGAAGCCGTGTACCCTGCATCCGAAATCAAAAATCACAAGGTCGCCCTGCTTAATTTTCCTGTCACTTGGCATACCATGCACCAAAGCACCTCGTGGACCACTTGTTACTATGATATCGAATGGGTCGCCTTCTGAGCCGAGCAGTCTCGATTGATATGCTATTTCAGTTGCAAGGTCAATTTCCGAAACGCCGTTTTTCATTTTCTTTACAACCTTGTCGTAGGCCTTGAGTGTGATTTCGCATGCTCTCTTCATGTATTCAAGCTCTTCCGGAGATTTCGGAATTGTAAATCTTTCGACCACGTTAACACCCGGCTTGAATTTGAGGGGCCTGAGCTGGTTCCTGATTGCAACTGCATCGGAATAAGTTACACGGTCGGATTCGAAAATAATATTAACAACTTTTTTCAGAACCTTTTTCTGCTTAACGTATTTCCAGACATCCCTGGCTATATATGTTTGAAGATTTGGCAAAGGAAATAATTCTGTCTTTATTTGTTCTTCGTACCTGTCGTCAGTGAAAAAATGCAATTCGTCATGTGTGATAAACATGACTGCAAACGACCCCGAGAAATTAGTCAGGTAGCGAATGTTTGGCAGATAGGTAACCACAACTGCATCAACTTTTAAGTCGTCCATTGTGAATCTAATCTGCTCGAGCCTTTTATCACAAGCCTTTGGATATGCCGCTTTTTGCTCTGTAACTTTTTCTGTAGCTTTAGCCATAATATTTAATTTATTTATTTAACAAAGTAATTTGGAGATTCTTTAGTTATTCTTACATCGTGGGGATGCGATTCCCTCAGCCCTGCGGCAGTCATTCTCATGAATTTTGCCTTTTCTTTCATATCGGAAATTAATTTATTTCCTGTGTATCCCATTGCCGCCCTTAAGCCGCCGATTAGCTGATAAATTGTATCGGCAACCACGCCTTTGTAAGGCACCCTGCCTTCGATTCCTTCAGGAACAAGTTTCGATATTTCTTCTTCTACATCCTGGAAATACCTGTCGGCTGAACCTTCGTGCATTGCCCCCTGAGAGCCCATTCCCCTGTATATTTTATAAACTCTTCCTTCGTAAAATACTTTTTCACCGGGGCTTTCTTCGTGACCTGCAAACATACCGCCAATCATCACTGAGTCAGCACCTGCAACAATTGCCTTAGCAAAATCACCTGTCTGCTTGATTCCTCCATCGGCAATCAGGGGGACGCCCTCTTTCAATGCAATTTCAGCAACATTCATTATTGCAGTCAATTGCGGAACTCCGACTCCGGCTACAATTCTCGTTGTACAGATTGAACCCGGGCCAATTCCTACTTTCAAGCCGTCTGCTCCGGCATCAATCAGGGCTTTTGCGGCATCTGCCGTTGCTATGTTTCCGGCAACTACCTGGAGTTTTGAATATTTGGCTTTTATTTGTTTGACTGTTTCAATCACACCTTTCGAGTGTCCGTGTGCAGTGTCAACAAACACCGCATCAATACCTGCATCAAGTAATGCGGCAACTCTTTCGAGTGTATTTCCGGCAACACCGACAGCGGCTCCTACTCTTAACCTGCCGTGGTCGTCCCTGCATGCATCGGGGTGCTTCTTCTTTTTTTGAACATCCTTGAAAGTAATCAAGCCTTGCAGGATATAATGTTCATCAACGACTGGAAGCTTTTCTATCCGGTGTTTCTGAAGAAGCAGTTCAGCATCTTCGAGTGTGGTTCCTACAGGAACAGTAACAAGTTTATCTTTGGTCATGTATTTTTCAATGCCTTCGTCTTTGTCGGGGTCAAATCTGAGGTCGCGGTTTGTTACAATTCCAATTAGCTTCATGCTGTCGTCAACAACGGGAATACCTGAGATATGGAACTTAGCCATCAACTCATGTGCATCTTTCACAGTGCTGTTGATTGTCAGTGTAATTGGTTTGAGTATCATTCCGCTTTCACTTCGCTTAACCCTGTCAACATTGTCAGCCTGCTTTTCAATTGACATGTTTTTATGAATAACGCCGAGTCCGCCTTCGCGTGCAAGAGCCACAGCCATTTCTGCCTCAGTAACTGTATCCATTGCGGCACTAAGGATTGGAATATGCAGTTTGATTTTTTTTGTCAGTCTTGTTTCAAGATTTGTGTCTTTTGGCAGTATTTCCGAATAAGAAGGGACGATAAGCACATCGTCAAAAGTAATTCCCTCGTGTCTGATTTTCTCTTGCTCTAATTTCATAATTTTTCTAACTCTTTTCGGAAAATTGCGAAAAAAATAAACACAAAATTCGCAAAAAAATAAGACATTTAAGCGGTTTATTTTTGATTTCGGTATAATTTTTTCTAAGGGTTCGTTAAATCTGGTAGTAAGTATATGGATATGAATGGGTTATGAGTTAAGTCGGTTCGCTGTTTTGCCAAAGCTCATTTTCAGAAATATCTAAATCTTCATTCCAGAATAAACCATATCCTCCTGGTTCTATTTGTACTGATTTGAAGAATGTTAAATTCTTTAATAATTGATACCTGTCATCAATAAATTTCTGGCTGAAATTATAAATTTTCTTGATCCCATTATCAAATGTTATTAACAATCTGTAATTATCATCAGCATTAATATATTTAATTTTTGGCGGCATGAATTTAATTATTATTATCAATTATTATTCTAATATTTCTCAAAATTCCGGTCAGGTTTATTATATTGAATGTAAAACCTGTTAGATTGCTTCAATGGAGAATATTCTTTATAATAATTTTGACCTTCACAATTTGTAGACAACTTATCAAAGTAAAAGAGATGATAATTAAGATTAGTAATTTCAGTAACCCAAAAATTATTTCTTATGGTTACTTGGTTTTGAAAACTCTTTTCATAAGAATATTTAATTACATTAGAAAATTTATATGGAGATTCTTCCATATTATATTTTATTGTTTTTTCCTCTCCTTCTTTGGGAAATCTTAGAATTTGGCAATCTCGAAATGGCACATCTGGAATATTAAACTCTGTTATATTTCGAAATGTTTTAGGAGGTACAACAATAACTTTCTTCTCTTGATATGATGTTCCTTTATCAACAGAATAATCTGATTGTAAACCGGCACTCGATGTACTCATAAAACTTTGATATTTACTCCTGTACCATGGATTCAGATTGTAATCCGTTGTGTTTACATTTAAACCAATAGATTTTGAAGTATTATATGAAAATGTTCTATTTTTATAATAATCATTAGCATAACCATTATATATAAATTGAGTTTCCTCAAGATTCAAGTAAATTGTTTTATCTGATTTATTATAAATTGTAAAACCGGGATCACCTCTATCACTCCACATATCATAAATGATTTTCACATCATCATTTTCATAGAGATAATTTACTTCTTTAAACTGTACGTTATCCGATTCAACAGATAAAACCTGATAATAAAAAATATCGAATTGTTTACAAGAAATCATAAGGAAAGATAATAAGAAGAAAAGCAAGCGTTTCATAACAAACCTCGTGAAGAAAGATGAAATATGAATTATTTTTCTATGTTAAAATACTAATCATCTGTTATAAATCCAATTCTTCGTTTAGGTTTTTTTCTTTTTATATAATTAGCTTTTGATTAAATTAAGAAAATTACTCCTATAATAAAAAACTATCACAATTTGTGATAAGCTCACTCCACTCATGTTTTGTCAATTCAAACATAAAATCATTTGGAAATCTGTCAATATTTCTTCTTACAGTTTATTTCAATGCCCTGTTTTCAATTTCATATAGCATTGCAAGATCGAAGTCAAGCATAACTTTCTCACCTCTAATAAAATAGATATGATTTATTAGATTTTTTTCTCTTAAAACTAATTTATTTTTAGGAGTTTTGACTTTACTTTTTTCCATAAGCTGTTTATTTATCATAAGTTATGAAACACCTATCACAATTTGTGATACCTCCCTTGTAAGTAATTGATATATATTAATTGTATCATTTTCCTGCTCTCGGCAATTTAACATTCAGCCACAATTTAAAATTCAAAATTCAACATTCAAAATTTTTTATGTTGTTTCCTTCATCCTCTCCACTGCTTTGAGCTTGATATCGGCGAGGAGGCAGAGTTTTTTCAGACGGTCTTTTTCTTCGGGTGTTTGGGCTGAGTTGAGTGAGTCAAGTGCATTTTTCATTTCTAATTTGATTGAATCTGTATCGAGTGATGCGGCTTCGTCGGCATTTTCGACGAGGACTGAGATTTGATTCTTTCTGACTTCTGTGAAACCGGAATTTGTGGCAAAGAATAATGTCTTGTCGGATTCATCAACTACTTTTACTATGCCCGGGTCGAGGTTTGATACAATTGGTGCATGGTTGTACAATACCTGGAATGGGCTGACTGAGCCAGGGACGGAGACTGACTGTACTTTTCCTGAATAAACCACTTTCTGTGGTGTTACGATTTCGAGCATCATCAATTTATCTTCTGCCATAAATTACCTGTTTCTTTTTTCTAATATTTTTTTTATTGTCATTCTGAACGCAGTGAAGAATCTAATTGCTTATTGGAACTGAGATTCTTCATTCCACTTTGTTCCATTCAGAATGACAAATTCCATTTTTCTTTTTTTCTATTTGCTATTTTCTATTTACTATTTCTGATTCTTTGCCCTGTCGAGTACTTCGTCAATTGTTCCTGCATAGCTGAACAGGCCTTCGGACACATGGTCACACTCGCCTTTGAGAATTGCCTTGAAACCTGCGATTGTATCTTCGATTTTCACATAGCGTCCCTCGTAACCCGTGAACTGCTCGGCAACCGAGAATGGCTGTGAGAAGAACTTCTGTATCTTTCTTGCACGATAGACAGTCAGCTTGTCTTCATCGGATAGCTCGTCCATTCCGAGAATGTTGATAATATCCTGGAGGTCTTTGTATTTTTGCAGAACTAATCTGACATTCATTGCAGTATCATAGTGGTCATCGCCGACAACAATCGGGTCCATGATACGTGATGTCGAATCTAACGGGTCAACTGCAGGATAAAGTCCTAATTCTGCAATCTGACGCGATAGAACAGTCTTAGCATCGAGGTGCGTAAAAGTATTAGCTGGGGCAGGGTCAGTCAAGTCGTCAGCCGGCACATATACTGCCTGAACTGATGTAATTGAACCTTTGTCAGTCGAGGCAATCCTTTCCTCGAGAATACCGAGTTCGGTTGCAAGTGTAGGCTGATAGCCCACTGCAGAAGGCATACGCCCTAACAAAGCTGATACTTCAGAACCTGCCTGGATGAAACGGAATATGTTATCAATGAATAACAGAACATCTCTTCCTTCGCTGTCGCGGAAGTATTCCGCAACTGTCAATGCGGTCAAGCCTACTCTCAGTCTTGCTCCGGGAGGTTCGTTCATCTGTCCGAACACGAGTGCTGTTTTATCAATAACTCCGGATTCCTTCATTTCTAAATAAAGGTCATTTCCTTCACGTGTACGTTCACCGACACCGCCGAAAACACTGAATCCACCGTGATGCTTTGCGATGTTATGAATCAG
>JAKAKE010000069.1 GCA_021824625.1 Bacteroidota bacterium
GGTTTTAATGAATCAGAACTTGAAAGAGCGAAAAAGAATATTTTAAGAAGAATGGAAAAAGCCTACGATGAAAGGGATAAAACACCTTCACAAAATTATGCATTCGAATATTTAAGAAATTTTCTCGATGACGAATCCATTCCCGGTATCGAAACTGAATTAGAAATATTAAAACATTATCTTCCTGAAATTTCACTAAAAGAAGTTAATGATTTAGTCCACAAATTGATTAGAAATGAAAATTGTGTGATTGCAGTTTCAGCTCCGGATAAATCCGATGTAATTACACCTTCAGAATCAGAAGTTCTGTCGTTATATAAAGAAATAGCTATTAAAAAATTCGAGGCTTATTCTGATGTTGTTATTGACAAACCTTTACTTCGGAATATACCCAAACCCGGCACTGTAACCCGGGAGAAACTGATAAAAGATATAAATGTAACAGAACTCACTCTATCCAATGGAGTCAAAGTTGTTCTCAAACCTACAGATTTTCAAAATGATGAAATAGTTTTTCGTTCATTTCATTTCGGGGGAACTTCACAGGCTCCGGATAATGATTATTATTCTGATTATTCGGCATCATCAATTATCAATCAAAGCGGAATCGGTGAATTTAACAGAACCCAGCTTTCAAAACTTTTAGCAGGCAAGGTTGTACGGGTCAATGCTTCTATTGATGAACTGGATGAAGAGGTTTACGGTTCTTGTTCGCCTAAAGATATGGAACCCATGTTTCAGTTGATTAATTCCTATTTTACTCAACCAAGAAAAGATGTTGAATCATTTCAATCATATATCGAAAAAATGAAATCTCAGGTAAGGGACTCGAAAAATAGTCCCAGAGCTGTATTTAACGATTCACTCAGGGTTACAATCAGCAATTATCATTTCAGAAGAATGCCTGCCACCGAAGATAAGGTAGATAAAGTTAATCTCGATAAAGCTTATGAGTTTTATAAACAGAGATTTTCGAATGCCAATGGATTTACATTCTTCTTTGCAGGAAATTTTGAAATTGAAAAAATCAAACCATTTCTCCTGACATATCTTGGAAGCCTTCCATCGAATAAGAATGTTGATAAATGGATTGATATAGGTGTTCAAACTCCCAAAGGAAAAATTGATAAGGTTGTGAAAAAAGGGATTGAAGCTCAAAGCTCTGTTCGTTTGGTATTCTCCGGCGATTATAAATGGAATGAAATGAATAATTTCGATTTTAATGCATTGATGGATGTCTTCGATATAAAACTTCGTGAAGTCCTCCGTGAAGACAAAGGCGGAGTTTACGGAGTCGGAGCATGGCAGTCAACAACTAAATACCCGAAGGAAAAATATAGTGTCAATATCGGTTTTGGTTGTGACCCGAAGCGTGTTGACGAACTCATCAATGCCGTTCTGGATGTTATGAATGGAATGACAAAAGAGAAACCAGATTCTTCATATATGAGCAAAATAAAAGAGATTCAGAAAAGAGAAAATGAAGTTAATATGAAGGAAAATTGGTTCTGGATGAATTCTTTATATAGTTCTTATTATTACGGAGAAGACCCTCTTCAAATTCAAAAAACTAATGATATGATTGACAAACTCACTGCAGATGATGTTTTTGCAGCAGCAAAAAAATATTTCAAAACAGATAATTATATTCGCATGGTTCTCATGCCTGAAGATAAATAGAATTTAATTGTAGAGGCAGAATAATTTCTGCCCAATAAAGTAAATGGTAGAATAATTCCTGTCCAATCAAATCAATAATTATTTTAACGGGGTTAAATGCCCCGTTTTTTATTTCGCAAGTTTTATTTATATTAGTTAAATATTTTGTAATATTATTGAATAGATGCTTCTTATGAAACTCAAAATATTTATAATTGTTAGTTTTCTTACATCCATTTTATTTTCTTCTGAAATATTTTCTCAATCTCAAACCCAAATTAATTTTCTTCAACAAAGGGACGCCGATGAAAATTTCAAAAAGCTAAGAGAGGCGTGGATTGAGCAAATGCATTTGATTGAACCAGGTGTCAACCGGAAAATCATTGATAATGAAACCAGGAAAATCAAAGCAGAGTTAAGGCAGAATAATTTAAAATCATTATTCAAGGAAAATCCTAAAATTTTAGAAGATGATGAAATAATTGCAGGCGGTCTTCTTAAAGGGAAATGGATAGAGCGGGGAAGTAATAATTGTGCAGGGAGAATTCATACTGCTGATATTGATTTTGACAGAAATCTGATTTATGCTGCATCAGCGGGCGGTAACATCTGGCGTGGTACAATTGATGGCACTGACTGGCAATGTCTCAACAATTCGTTCAAAATATCAAATATCAGGATGGTTAAAATAATCAAAAAAGGTTCAATCAATAGAATCATTGCAGTTGGTAATTCCTCACATGTGTATTATTCCGAAAATGAGGGTATTACATGGGAAGAATCAACAGGATTAGACAACTTTCACAAATGGGGGAGTATTAAGCGTGCTATTTTAGTAAGTAATATTTCGAATGAAATTTACCTTCTCGGAAATGAATGGGATTATGACAATTGGAAAAATGTTTCTACAATTTATAAATCGAACGATGATGGCGAAAATTTCCAAAATATTTATAATTCTGAAGTTGATGTGGATTTTTGTGATATCTGGGCTGATAAATATACAAATGGCAAAGTGTATTTCATACACAGGGATACTTTATCGAGTATAGATATCAATAGCGTTATTGATAAAATCGGTTTAATAGACTTACAGCAAAATTTTGATTTATTAAATAGAATTTATTTAAAGGGAAATTGTTATAATAACAATAAACATCTCGTATTATTTGCACTTGACAGAATGTCATATAATTATTTAGTTTTTCGTTCAACTGATGAAGGAAAAAATTGGGAATATAGGGGTAAACTTGGATTCCAGCCATTTGAACATAACAGTATGGCTGTGTCTGTTACTAATCCCAATGTCATGTTTTTTGGAGGTGTTGAATTATACAGCAGTTTTGATGGTGGTGTTACATGGAAGAAAAGAAACAACTGGTGGGATTACTATGGCAGTATTGATGATGAATTACATGCAGACATACCGGGTGTTGATGTATTCAAAGACCCTCTTGCTGAAGCCGATTTTACATTAGTATCTACCGATGGTGGTTTGTACATTTCAGCCGATAATACAATTTCAGTTTTGAACCAGTCATTATTGGGTTTGAATATCAGCCAATATTATAGCACTTTTACAAATAAAAATGATTATACGAAAGTTTATGCGGGAAGCCAGGACCAAGGCTTGCAAAGATGTTTGCTTGACAGCGGAAAATTATTGAGCTTTGAACAAATCATAAGCGGCGATTATGGGCACTTGAGTTCATCAGATGACGGTAAAACACTTTGGTCTGTCTATCCGGGATTTGCACATGTTTATTTGGATTTTGATAAAACTAACACAAAAAGATATTCATGGGATTTTGAATACAATAATCATTTGTGGATACCTCCACTGATTGAAGACCCTATACAACCGTTGTCAGCTTATATAGCCGCAGGCGGCTTAGATAACGGACAATATATTTGGCATCTTAAATGCTATGGCCAAAATATCAGTGCAGTATATTTAAATTATAATTTTAATAGCGATAATTCAAATTCTACTCTGTCAGCATTAGCAATATCACCTTTTGAGAATAAATATTTTTATGCAATGACCGATAACGGAAGGTTTTTTTATTCTGACAATTCAGGTTTTGATTGGTCTGAAACAGAACAATTCAAAGGTCCTGATGCACATTATTTTTACGGTTCGAATATTGTTCCTTCTGCAAAGTCACCAGATAAAATATATATAGCAGGAAGCGGCTATTCAAATCCGGGAGTATATATTTCTTATAATAACGGTCAAAGCTTTATCCCGATTGACAGCGGATTACCAAACACAATGATATACGAAATCGCAGTAACACCGGACGACAAATATATTTTTGCCGCAACCGAAGTTGGCCCTTATGTCTATATCGTTTCACAAAATAGTTGGTATGATATGTCCGGATTAAATGCACCTGACCAGACTTACTGGTCAGTGGAGTACTTACCTGATATCCAAACAGTCCGTTTCGGTACTTATGGCAGAGGGATTTGGGATTTTTAAATAACAGAATTTACTAATGTGATAAATGATGTGAATGTTTCTCATAAATTAAAAGTATCAGTCAATCCAAATCCTGTAAAAAATGCTTCAATAATAAAAGTTGAATCAACGTGTGAAACAAATTGTACCATCAGGATTTTTGATTTCGAAGGCAGGATAGTAACTCAACTTTATGATGGGGGTCTATCTTATGGTTCAAATTATTTCGGTTGGAAAGTTTGTTCGGATGCCGGAAAAAGATTACCCTGTGGTACATATTTATGTGTAGCATCTTCTATGGGAATTTCAAATTTCTGCAAAATTATTATTGAATAAAATGCAGAATTGTATTAGTTATTATTTAATTTTTTTAATTATCAATTTGCAATTAAGGTCGGAGGCAATATGAAATCGCTTAGAGTTATGACAATTATAATAACATTATTTACATCTATTATTATACTTTCTGCACAGGAGTATGAGCGTGGCCCACTCAATGTAACAGTATATAACAGTGACCTTGGAGTAATTAAGGATGTCAGAAAGATTGATTTGAAAAAAGGAATATCTAATATCAAGATAACAGATGTAGCCGAAAGGATTGACCCGACAAGTGTTCATATAAAGTTTAAAGGCACTGTAATCGAACAGAACTATCAATACGACCTTGTCAGCCTTACAAAAATATTGGAGAAATATATTGATAATGACATAACCCTTATGTCTGATAAAAATATTATTAAAGGGAAGCTGCTTTCAACAGGAAATATAGTCCTCCGAAAAGAGGATGGTAGTTTGTTGATGCTTCCGAAGATTGATGATTATCAGATTGCTGTCGGTGCATTACCCGAAGGATTGATAACAAAACCGACATTAGTCTGGACATTAGAATCAGATGTGTCAGGTAAACAGGACGTTGAAATCACCTATCAGACTTCAGGATTGAACTGGCATACGGAATATGTTGCCTTGCTAAACGATAACGATACTAAAATGGATTTAAAAGCCTGGGTAAGTATAAATAATAATACAGGAGCCACATATAAAGATGCGCATTTAAAACTTGTTGCAGGAGATATTAACCGTGTTCAACGATACATACCCGAAGCAGTAATGACAAAAGCGGATTCTTATGGAGGTGCAGAAAGAGAGGAACAATTCAAAGAAAAATCATTTTTTGAATATCATATATATAATTTACAACGACCTACAACAATAGCAGACAATGAAACAAAACAAATTTCACTATTTGATGTGAATGATATTAAAGTAACAAAAAAATATATTTACCGAAGCGGCAATTATTATAATAATTCTAAGGTTGCTGTCATGGTTGAATTTGAAAATAAGAAAGAAAATAATCTCGGCATTCCTATGCCTCAGGGAAAAGCAAGGCTGTATAAATCCGATGGAGAATCAGTCGAATTCATTGGTGAAGATATGATTGACCATACACCCAAAGATGAGAAGATTAAACTGAAAGTTGGGGATGCTTTTGATATAGTTGTTGAGGATGTCGAAAAAGATTATAAGAGTATATCAGATAAAATCCATGAACATTTGTATGAAATAAAAATCAAGAATCGAAAAACTGAGAATATTGTTGTTGAAGTTGAGCGATATTTGGGATACAATTGGGAAATTCTCGAATCATCGCTTGATTATGAGAAAAAGGATGCTCAAAACATAATCTTTAAAGTTCCTGTTGAAAAAGAGAAGGAGAAAGTATTGACATTTAAAATCAGGTATAAAGACAGAACAAGTGATTAATAAATTTATTATTTTTTAATTCTTCATTTTGAATTTTACTTTTAATTCAGATTGTTAACATGATATCTTGAATTATTTAAGGTATATTCTTTCATAAATTGGGACGGGATTGACTTCGGAGCTTCTTTTGGCAATGTAAATATGAAAGTAGAGCCAATTTCAGAATTTCTTTTGACCCAGATTTTACCACCATGAATATCAATAAATTCTTTTGCTAAAATCAAACCCAAGCCTGTGCCTTTTTCTCTGAGTGTCCCGATTGTTGTGTGATGAATGTCAATTCTGAATAACTTTTTCAAATCTTCATCTTCAATTCCGACACCATTATCAGTAACCGAAATTTCAATCATCCCTTTATCATCTTTTGATGTGATTTTTACCTGCCCATGCTCATTTGTAAACTTAATAGCATTTGAAATAAGATTTCTAATAACTGTAGAAATCATGTTCGGGTCTCCAAATACATAAGTGGCGTCTGGTATATTATTTTCAATAGTAATCTTCTTCTTAATCGCATTACCCAGCAATAAACTTATATTTTCAACGCTTAGTTCTCTTATATCAAAATGAATCGGGTCAAATTCCATCTTCCCGCTTTGTGCACGAGACCATTGCAACAGATTTTCGAGCAGGCTCGATAAATGCTGTCCCGATTTGTAAATGCTATTGATAAGGTCGAGCAACTGTTCTCCTGACATCTGCTTGTATTTATTTATTAACAGGTCAGATGACAATGTGATTGAGTGGAGTGGGTTCTTTAAGTCATGTGCAATTATTGAGAAGAACTTATCTTTTGTTGCATTGGCATCGCTTAGATTTTCCTCCTTCTTTTGAAGCTCGACAAACATATCTTCAAGTTTATGATGCTGATTTTTTATTTGTAGATTTTTCTCATTCAACAATTTATTTGCCTTGTTTTTATTAAAGTACCTGTTAAGTATGACTAATATTAATATTAAAAATAATCCGGATATAACAATAAAATAGTATTGTTGAACCTGCTTCGATTCTTTTAGAAGTTTGTTTTCTCGTTCCTTCGCTTCTGTTTCCATTTTCACCGATGCTTCTGCAAACTTCTTATTCATTTCTTCGGTACTAAGTGAATCTTTTAAATTTGTGAAAAGCTTGTGATATTCTAATGATTTTTGATAATCGCCGGATTGCGAAAAAACCTCATGTATTAAAAAATAGGATTCCATTATTTGCTTTTTTTGATTTAATTCTTCGGCTAATTTTTGAGCCTGGTTCAGGTATAAAAGTGATTGGTTGTAATCACCTATCTTCAAATAGATTTCGGCAATACTGGTCAAAGGATAAAATATTTCTTTTGTTTCTTTTAAGGAAACCCTTATATCAATTGATTTTTTACAATACTCAAGGGCTTTTTGATAGTCACCTATGTTTTTGTAAACTAAACCGATATTATTTAATATTCTTGCAACGCCTCGTTGTGAACCAAGTTCTTCAGCCAGGATACGTGATTTTTGGTAAAATTCTAATGCTTTATCGTATTTTTTCCAGTCATAATAAACATTCCCGATACTTGTATTTATCTGTGCAACCTTCTCTTTATTATCAGTATCCCTTGTTAGTTTTAAAGCTCTTAGATAATATTCTATTGCTTTATGATAAATCTTTAAGTTATAATATATTTTGCCAATATTATAAAGGAAATCATCCATTTTATCCTTATCACCGATTTCCTCCCTAAGTTTTATATCCTTTAAAAAGTAACCCAATGCACTGTCATTTCGTCCCGATTCGAAATAAAGCTGGCCTATGCTGTTATAAGCATCAGCAATCTCTTTTTTGTTTTCAGTTTGCTCCCACATTTTGAATAATTTCATCATATAAACTAATGCTATATCATATTTACCTTGCTTTGAAAAAAGTGTACTTAGATTTTTTAATGTCTTAGCAATTTCATCTTTTTTCCCGGATTTTTCCCTTAATGATAATGCTTGTTGGTAATATTCAAATGCTTGTTCAAATTTATTGGTACTATTATATATACTACCTATATTATTAAGTATCTTAGCCTTTTCCTCATCGTTCTTTATTTTTTCAACTTCTTTCAAAGCTTTTTCAAAGTTATTTAAAGCAGTTGAATAATCCATCTTTGTGAAATACCCCTTACCAATGTTATTATATGCTTTCTGAATGTAATAAGTATTGTTTAACTCTTCTGCAAGTGATAATGCTTGGTTCCCATATACAATACATTTATCAGGATTTACATTTTGATATTCTTGGGCAAGGGTGTCTAATAAATTTAATTTCACAGTTCCGGCAGCTGTTTTTAATTTGTTTTCAAGGATTTCAATGTTGTCCTTTGAAAAAACTGAATAAATGCTCAAAATCGTGAGTAGCACTTGTATTACAATCTTTTTTACCGACTTCCAATTGTCAGCCTTATTATATAATATAATATATTTAATAAATTTTACTTGCATTTTATTATAATAAAATTTATATTTATCAGATATTTTTATTTGTTCAGGATGTTTTTAATATAATTAAACGTCCTGAATGTATTTTTTAATCATAAGAAATTTTACACTTTCTTATTTATTTTTATAAAATTACTATAAAATTAGCAAATATCAAGCCATATATTAAAGATGAAATATTTAAAAATTGTTGAAAAATAATATAATTTATGAAAGGCAAAAGATAATTAATGATATAACAAAATAAAAGGCAAAAGATAATTAATGATATAACAAAATAATGCGACTATATGGTAACTTGTTATTTGTCAATATCTAATGTGAATTTTTTAAATAAATAATTCATTTTATGTTCATCTTTTTTTCATTTTTATGAAAAAATTATTTGTATTTAATGATTTTTTTCTTAATTTAATAGTGAATAGGATGTTCACTACACAAACAATATGAGGTTATCATGGAGGATACGATCATTTTGGTCTTAATAAAGCGGTTTAGACCGGTTTTTCTTTTTACGAATCTATTTGTTAATCAAAATAGAATGTATATATATGGCATTAGTGCAATTTAATGTTTAATTATTAATTAGCACTAATGCCTTTTTTGTATTTGGTTAATCTTATCAGGATATGAAATTTTTTTTTACATTTATTTTTTTATAAATTTTGGAGGTTTTATGATATTCCTTGTAGGTTTCTTTTGGTATTTACAGGCACTTTTGCCTGATTCTGCTTCAGTTGTTGCAACCGATATTAATTACCTGTTGTCGACATATCGGACTAACTCAACTGTTCTTATGACAGACAATAATTCCCGTCAAATTGAAAGTTTTCTAAAATCAGGTTCTGATTTCCAAATTAGAAATAAAGTGGAAAGCTGGGGAGATGATAATGACAAAATTATTATTGATTAAATATTTTATTCATTTTTATTAGGAGTTTATTATGGAAATATTAATAGCGATTTTATGGTACTTACAGTTACTTCTGCCGGGTGTAACATATACCCAGACTGACGTAGAGCAGATGCTTCAGGCAAATCAGCCGACAATAGATGTTGTACAGCAGGACGCAGTATTGACAAACCAGATACTTGGTGATTTCAATACAAATGCCGACAGCCAGACAAAGAAATTAATCGAAGAGTGGACAGATCCGCCGCCGAAACCGATTCTAGATTAATTATTAAAAGAAACAAATTGTAAAACAAAAATAAAAGGAAAAAACAATGGAAATATTAATAGCGATTTTATGGTACTTACAGTTACTTCTGCCGGGTGTAACATATACCCAGACTGACGTAGAGCAGATGCTTCAGGCAAATCAGCCGACAATAGATGTTGTACAGCAGGACG
>JAKAKE010000133.1 GCA_021824625.1 Bacteroidota bacterium
ATATTCAATTCCTATAAAAAAGATACCGGGGGAAAGGTATGCCGTTGGTATTTCAAATTTGTAATTACCATTTTCTCTTTGTTCGATATTTGATGCAAAAACCACTTCACCAAGAGCATTATATAGAGCAACACTGGCGTTACCTGAGTAATATATTTTCGTATTAAATTTTATCATAAGAGGTTCACCTATTTTCAGAGGAGAGGGATAGCATTTTATAGGTGTATTATCTTTATTGTTATCATCATGAATTTCTATTGAATCTACATAAAACCGGATTTTAATATTATCAATAAAAATTCCGTCAAAATTTGCAGCCGCATCACTTAGAAGTCCAAATCTGAATATGACATTCTTATTCAGGTATTGTGACAAATCACATTCCTGACGTAAATAATCAGGATAAAATCCATCAAAACCAAATCTCCCTGAATCCTGACGGCTGCCTTTTAAACCAATACCCATTCTCATCTTTGAACTTCTCAGATTAGTCCATATTTTTCCGGAATCCGATGATGCTTCGATAAGGACAAAATCATATTTAGGTTCTATGTTCCAACGTGCATTAAATTCGAGTGTGGCATTGACTCCTGTAACAAGTACGGGCTTATTAAAAATTAAATAATTATTATCCAAATCCGAATAATTCCCACCGGGGCTGTCAGTTATAACTTTCCTTCCAATTGATTTATCATCAACAACATTCCAATTATCATTCTTCCATTCGGGCGGCCCTAATGAACCGCCAGAAAAGATATTGTATGTAGAATATCTATAAAGTTGTAGATTAATTGTATCAGTCCTCAGCACATTATCCTGTTCTATGTTACAAACAAAGGGAACAAAACTACCATTTTCGAAACCATAAGGATAAGGTATGGTAAATCGTTCAGTCTGTGTTTCATTTGATTTTAGTGGTAAAATAAATCTTTCAGTTGATATTACTTTAACTGAATCGTTCAAGCTTACAAAATTTAATTTTGATGATGCTTTTGCATCCTCTGTACCGATATTTTCTATTGTTAAAGTTATCACACCTTCATTAATAACAGTATCATAGTCATACAAAACTCTAACAGGCCTTAAATTAGCTCCGGCTGACCATAGAAGCTGGTAATTTAAATGTAAATTATCCTGTGCTATTGGTATATATCTATTTAAATAGGGCCAAAATCCATCCTTTAATGTTCCAACTTCAGGTGTCATTGCGAAGATTTTTGATTTATCCGGTATTGTATAATACATCCAATCGTCTGAGTCACCGGACACTTCATACCCAACTGTCTGTACACCCCTGCCAAATGAGTAATTGTTTTTAGCAGTAGCTTCCTCTGTGAAAGATCTGAACCAAATTGAATCGGGAGTTTCCTCATTTTTTGCGCCCCAGGGGAAAATGATTAGTTCGCCATAAGAATGGAAATTACAGGCTAATTTGAATCTATGTTTAATACAGAAATCTCTCATCGCTTGTGTTTCAGGTTCCGAGAAAGGAGCATTACCCCGATAAGTTTCATATTCCGGATTTGTTGCAGAACCATTATTATCTGCTTCCCAAAATTGTTGTGGGCCATAATTTCTGTTCAGGTCAACACCGTAGGTAGAATCATTTATCTTCTTTCTGTTCTTTCTCCAGAGGCCACCACCATTGGGAGCTATATTTTCATTAAAAGCAACCCCATCGGGATTGACGACAGGGACTATATAGATTGTTCTGTTTTTAAGAAGATATTCTGATTCAGGATTACCTTTATCAATACCTTCTAACAAATTCCAAAGAAAATATACTAAAGTTGTTAATCCTGAGCCTTCACGTGCATGATGCAGAGCTGTAAATAAAACTTCTTTTTTGTTAGCCGGATTCTTACTGCCAAAGCTATAAGCCATTATAGGTCTTTCTTCAATTGTATAGCCGATTACTTCAGGATTTGCGACATAGTCGGGATATTTCTGACGCATCTCCGCAAAAACTTCATACACCTCTTCGAGCTTGTAACTTCCGCCCATTGAACCAAGCTTGAAATTTCCTTCACTTGTAATATGCGGTAATTGATCTTTTGAAGAAATTATTTTGTTTTCAATATGTTTCTCATAATCATCAATTAATACATCAAATTTAATTTTTTTTGATTTTAAGGAATTCAATTCATAATTGTTTAAAATTAACTCCACAGAATTTTTATCAATTGTAGAACCTTCCAAATCAAATCCTGATTTCAACAAATCATTAAATGTAAAATTGTCATCAAAATAAATTTGAACTAATTTATATGTTGAATTTTCCTGTGAAGTTAGTATAGATTTAGTTTCTGTTATCTGAAAAAAAATGAAAAGCAGAGTAAAAACCCCAAGATTATATTTAATTTTATAATTCAGCATTCAACACTCAACACACAAAACTCAAAACTTATTTCTACTTGTGTATCCAACCTGAAATAGCCTTAATAACAAGCTCAGAGACGTGTCCTTCCTTATTATATTCATTTGGATTTGACATTCCTTCACCTTCCATAAATAGATGATTCAACTTTGGATAGCTCTTCAATTCGACATCCTTTCGGTTAATGAGTGCCTTTTGCCAAAGCTTAAAATCATCATAAGTAACCTGATAATCCCTGTGTCCCTGAAGTATCAACATTGGTTTATTCAATTTCTTAGCAAGTTCATAAGGCTTGTAATTCCTTAGGTCGAGCCAATATAGTGCATTTATATTCATTGGCAAATCCGAAGCAGGAGTTTTTATCGAAAGTTTTTTGCTCTTAACGGCTTTCACTTGTTTCTCGATTTTCTTCAACTCCTCGTTTTCTTCTTTTGAAATAACGCTGTCAAGATTGAGTATGTATTTCACCTGACTATAATAAATGTCTTCGAGGGGCCTTGACGAACCTGCCATGATAATTAATCCTTTAATGGCAGTATCACCCTTGGCTATTCTCGGAAGAAGCATACCGCCAAGGCTATGGCCAAGAACGAATATTTTATTTTTGTCAATCTCGGGAATATACTTTAATGTATCAACAGCTTTGATTGCATCTTCAATTGTTTCAAGAAATGGAGTTATGGAATCAGTCATTTGCTGGAATTCATTTCGATGGGTCAATGTCCTTTTATCATACCTGAACACTGCAATTTTTCTTGATGCCAAACCCCATGCTATATCCCTGAAAGGTTTATTGGGACCTAATGTTTCATCCCTGTCATTTGGTCCGGAACCATGAACAAGAACAACAACCGGAAATGGTCCTTCACCCTTTGGTATTGAGAGAACACAAGGCAATCTCCATCCCTCGACGCCAAATTCAAACTTACGTTCCGTAAATGAAGCAGTATCTACATATTCAGGATTTTTATAAAAATCCTTATCTTCTTTTGATATTATCACAAAACCTGCAATTTTTCTCAAACTATCGAATACAAACCTATAACCAAGAACAGCCCTGTCATAATCACATGTAATTTCGAGCATGTCGTAATTCTGATACTGCCTGTACTTGTATTCATCTATGCTGTGAAATTTACCATATTGAAATGTCAATTGGGTGCTTATTAATTCAAACTTGTTTTTAAACTGGGCAGCTGCCATTGAATCAAGCATGGGAGGTATTTTCGAAAAATCTTCCTTGCTTAAATAATTCATGAATTGCTCAACATAAGGTTTCAATTCAGCAATTTTCTTTTCTTCTACCGACTGTGCAAAAGAAATTGATGAAATTGTAAATATAACAACAAAATAATAAAGTATTTTTTTCATTTTAATACTCAATTCGTAATTCATAATTCGTAATTCGTAATTGATTTTATACATCAAGATTTTTCACATATTGTGCATTCTGCTCAATAAAAAGTCTTCTTGGTTCCACCTTGTCTCCCATCAAAGTTTCAAACAACTTCGTAGCCTCCGAAGCATTTTCAATCGTTACCTGCAGCAATGTTCTTTTATCAGGATTCATTGTTGTTTCCCATAACTGCTCAGGATTCATTTCTCCAAGACCTTTAAATCGTGATATGATTATACCATCCTGGGTTGCATTTTCAGGTAATTCTTCATCAGGCATTACCGTTCCTTTTTTTGTGGCAATATCCCTTCTGATTCTCTGAATGATGTTTTCCCGCTCACTCTCATTGAATGCATAAAATTCGCTTTTCCCTTTCTTCACTTTATACAATGGAGGTTGTGCAATATAGAGCTTACCTTTAATAATTAAATCCTGCATGAATTGATAAAACAATGTTAAAAGTAAAGTTCTAATATGAGAACCGTCAACGTCAGCATCAGCCATTAATATTATTTTCCCGTATCTTGACTTATCAACATCGAAGTCAGTTGCAAAACCGGCGCCGAGTGCTGTTATAATTGCCCTGATTTCTTCGTTCTCCAAAATTTTTGCTTCGCGGGCTTTATGCACATTTAATATCTTCCCTTTCAAGGGAAGAATAGCTTGCGAACGCCTGTCCCTTCCTTGTTTGGCTGAACCGCCGGCAGAATCGCCCTCGACTATGAATATCTCGCAATCCTCCGGTGTCTGTAATGAACAATCAGCCAGCTTACCGGGTAAGGTTGACGATTCAAGTGCGCTCTTTCTGCGAACAAGTTCCCTTGATTTTTTCGCTGCTAATCTTGCTTCTGCTGCAAGAACCGCTTTCTCAATTATCTTTTTTGCATCCGATGGATTACTGTCAAGAAACTGGCTTAGCTTATCATTTAAAATTGTTCTTACTATACCTTCTACTTCACCATTGCCCAGTTTTGTTTTCGTCTGTCCTTCAAATTGAGGCTCAGGAACTTTAACTGAAATTACAGCTGTCAATCCCTCACGAAAATCATCTCCGCTTAGCTGAATCTTCGATTTGTTATTCGCTGCGGCATAAACATTCAAAGTCCTCGTCAATGCAGACCTGAAGCCTGTTACGTGAGTGCCCCCTTCAATCGTGTTTATATTATTGACATAAGACAAAACATTTTCAGTATATCCGGTGTTGTATCTGAAGCAAATCTCAACTTGGGTTTCAACATCTGTTTCACCTTTTTCAGCACCTGTAATATATATTGGCTTGCAAAGATGAGTAGCTCCATTATCAATATACTTCACAAAGTCAATCAAACCACCCTTAAAATGAAACTTTTCTTCCCTTCCATCTCTCTCATCTTTTAAGTCAATAGTTACTTCCGGATTCAGAAAAGCAAGCTCCCTCAAACGCTCAGCTACTTTGCTAAATCTAAATGTTATAGTTTTGAATATTTTTTCATCAGGTTTGAATCTTATTATCGTTCCGGATTTCTTGGTTTCTCCCTGTTCAACTACTTGAGTAGTTGGAATACCCTCGGAATAACTTTGGCTGAATATCTTTCCATCCCTGTGGATAGTTGCAGTTAATTCGGATGATAATGCATTTACACAGGAAACTCCAACACCATGCAAACCGCCGGAAACCTTATAAGAAGATTTATCAAACTTGCCGCCGGCATGAAGCGTACACATGACAACTTCTAAGGTTGATATTTGTTTTACCGGATGAGGGCCTGTCGGAATACCTCTGCCGTCATCCTGAACAGAACATGACCCGTCTTTATGAAGAGTAATACTTATATTCTTGCAATAACCAACTAATGCTTCATCAATCGAATTATCTACCACCTCATGTACAAGATGATGCAATCCCCTCTCACCAATATCACCAATGTACATGGCAGGCCTGTGACGAACTGCTTCTAAACCTTCCAGAACCTTAATACTTTCCTCGCTATACTCAGCGTTCTCATCATAATCAATTTGGGAAATTAATTCATACTCTTCATCGGAATCTTCAGAATCAGGAATAATATTCCCGGTTAATGAATCATTATTCAAGATATCATCATCTTTTTCCATTTTTTCTTTGTCTGCCATAACATCTAAACTAACATTTATTTGAAAATTAAAATTCTTTTTTTTTATTCTGTCAATCTTGACTATCTAATGACGATTTCGTCAACTATTTTGCTTCCGTATCTCTTATTAATTTCGTTTTTGAATGACTCTTTTCTCAAAAATAATTCAGAGCGCCAAACTGATGAATCCACCCTGATAAATAGTATCCCGTTTTCAAATTTCACATACCCGGCTTTTTCAGCTATCCTCTCCCCTACAATCTCTTTCCAGAGTTCAGGCACCCGGTCTTGCTTAACAAGTTCTTCCCACCCAAATCCTGATATTATTTTATCGAGGACTTCTTTTAGCGGTTCGGGCGATTTTCCGGAGCCATAAGCCATAAAGTATTATTGCTCTTTTCTAACTAATCCATTATCTATTTTGTAATATGTACATTCTGCCTTCTCAGGCATAATTTTTTTCATCGTTTCGCCATCGGTAACTGTAATCAAGGTCTGGGCGTAATTTGATGTTACCATTTCCAAAACCTTCTCAGCCCTTTCAATGTCAAGTTCGGAAAATATATCATCAAGCAAGACAACAGGTGTTTCTCTTTTCTTGTCTTTCAAATAATGAAACTCCGAAAATTTCAGGCTTATTAACAGAGATTTATGTTGTCCCTGGGATGCATACTCCTTTGCCACACCCGAATTAATTAATATTTTTAATTCATCCTTTTGGGGACCAAATAATGTGGTACCCCGCCTCAATTCTTCTTTTTCAGCTTTTTTAAAAGCAAGATTTAATTTCTCTTTAATTTCATCTTTATTTGTTTTCTCATCAATTTCCTTTACTCCGCTTGGTACGTATTCAAGCCAAACGTCCTCTTTTCCATTTGATACATCCTTGTATCTTTCCTGAAAAGTATTAACAAACTCGATTTCAAATTCTTTCCTTCTCTTAATTATTGCGGCTCCCGTATCTATCAGAACTTCTGTCCATGGTTCAATCAATTGATGATTATAATGCCTTTCGGTTTTTGCACTGATTAGAATATTGTTCCTCTGTTTTAAGGCTTTTTTATATTTAATTATATCCTCGACATAAACCTTGCTGGATTGAGCCAGAATCTTATCAACAAACTCCCTTCTGTCAGCAGGTGAACCGGATGTAATGTTCTTAAAATCCGGTGATAAAATAACAAGCGGAAGTTCACCAATAACATCCTTTGGAAGTAAATAATCACCGAACGTTGATGATATTTGCTTTCTCCCGCTCCCGTTGAACCTGATATTTATTTTATACGGTATATCAAAATCATTCCTCGAATTCAATGACACATGCCAAAAAGCCTCCTCTTTATTCATCAGGGAACTGTCGTTCACGTGCATAAAACTCTTTGAAAAACCACATAAAGAAATTGCTTCAAGAATGGTCGTCTTCCCTGAACCGTTCAAGCCATACAAAACGTTCAATCCTTTTCCGAAATCCAATTCCGAGTGAACATGATTCCGCAGATTGTTTATTAAAACTTCGCTTACGTACATCTAAACTCTATGCTGCTAATTTTTTATTTCATAGACAAAACTATGAATTGTCTTTACATTCATAATTCGTAATTCGTAATTGATTACGATAATCTAACCGGCATTATTAACATTAATAAATCCAATTCTTCCTTGCCGGGCTTTATCAGAACAGGCCTTGTCGGTTCGGAGAAAGTCAAGAGCACTGCCTGCTTTTCATCACCTGTATCAATGTTAGAAATGGCATCATACAGATATTTATAATTAAATCCGATTGTAACCTTATTACCGCTGAAATCGCAGGTAATTACTTCATCGCCTTCACTGCCGCTGTCCTCATCCTGTCCGGAAATTGATATATTGTTTTTTTCAATAACCATCTTAATCTGATGATTCAATTCGCTTGTGCAATGTGCCACCCTATTAATTGCATTAATTACATCCTTTTGATTAACAGTTGCACTCAATTCATTATTCTGTGGAATAACCGATTCATAAGGTGGAAATTTCTCATCAATCAATCTTGTGATGAATACCGTATCACCAACATCAAACCTCGCATGTGTAATTCTGTTCCGCGTTTCAATCACACTCATAACAACTTCATCGTCAACTTTTCTAAGAAGTTCAATTGCACGTGCGGGGATAATCAGGTCTAATTCATTTGGATAAGAACCCTTATCGGCATGAACAACAGCTTTCACCAATCTGTAACTGTCAGTCGCCACTGCAGTAATAAAATTCTCCCTGAACTGGAACAGCACACCATTCATTGCAGGGCGGAATTCATCTGTTGAAACTGCATAGTGAGTCTTGTCTGCAATCCAGCTAATGTTTTCCTTACTGAAATACATTGCGGGTGACTTACCTGTCTTCTCGCTTAATTTCACCTTTTCCAAATCAGGTTTTTCAGATTCGAACAATTCCGGAATATCAAGATATTCGCTTGTACTCAAGCCCCGTAATGTGTACTTGCCTGTAGATGTCTTCAGTTTAATTTCATTGGTTGATTCGTTTGCCGAAAAATCAAGCTGTCCTTCCGACAATGTCTTTACAAGGTCGCCTATCTTTCTACCAGGCACAAGTATAGAGCCGTCTTCTGCTCCACTCACATTCAGATGAGACATTATTGTAATGTCCTGGTCTGTCGAAACTACTCTTAATTCATTACCTGAAAGCGAAAAATGCAAATGTTCCAATACGGGTAATGTTGACTTTCTTGGTATGGCTGGCAGATTTTTTTGCAACGCCTTTTGAAATTCCGGAAGTGCAACTGAAAACTTCATGTATCCATCCTTTTTATTAATGGTTAATTTATAAATAATTCTTTTATTTTTCTATTCTTAGGACTTAGCAATTTACAAAAAAACCTTCTTTATTTCTACACATTTTATCCCCATTATTTGTATTTTTGTAATGAATTTTAATGAGGTTCCCAAATGCAAAAACCTTGGTGCTTCATTATTGCTTCATTAGTAATTTGTAATTAGTAAATAGTATATATTTTCATGCTGACAAAGTACGGTCTCGATAATATCATTATTTTATTATTTATCAGTGTTGCTCTGATAGCCTCATCCGTTTTTATTTCAAAGACTTGGATATCTTCAATTTTTGTAGGTCTTGGTATCCTGCTTCTTGTTTTTACATTGTGGTTTTTCAGAGACCCTGAAAGGAATATACCTGAAGAGGCATTAATAGATGAATCACTTGTTCTGGCACCAGCCGATGGGAAAATTGTTCAAATAAAACAAGTAAATGAAGATATATTTCTAAAGCAAAATGCAGTTCAGATTAGCATATTTTTATCACCACTCGATGTACATGTTAATCGTGTCCCCATAAGTGGTGTAGTAAAATATTTCAAATATAATCCCGGGAATTATCTGATAGCCACACATCCAAAATCCTCCGAATTGAATGAACAGACACATATCGGAATGGAAAATTCAATTGGAAAGATTTTCTTCAAACAAATTGTCGGCATTGTGGCCCGCCGCCTTGTCTGGGACATTAATGTCGGAGATACTTTGAAAGCTGGACAACGATTCGGGATGATGAAATTCGGTTCCCGCATGGACATAATTATCCCTGAAACCTCTGAAATTTATTTAAAGGAAGGACAGAGAGTTGTAGCTGGTGAAACAATTGTAGCAAAAATTCACAATTCACAATTCACAATTCATAATTAAAATATTATTTAGATGAAGAAAGAAGAAAATATTATTGTAGATAAATCTTATAAGTTTTCTTTGAGAATTATAAAATTATTCAGATTTGTAAATAAGAATAAAAATGAATATGTTTT
>JAKAKE010000159.1 GCA_021824625.1 Bacteroidota bacterium
GAATCAAAAGTTAGATGGAGGATTGCATAGGTTCAATTTCGATGCCGAAGGTTTATCGAGCGGGATATACATTTATTCTCTGAATATTGAAGGGAAGAAGCTCACAGGATTGTTGAATTTTATAAAATAGAAATTTTAAAGAACCTGCGATGTGAATCGCAGGTTTTTTTTTGTGGCTTTTATTTATTTCAGATTATTTTGAATCACTCAACACTAAAAACTTAACACTCATCAAATTAATTCTTCCACTCCTTTGGTTCTACCTGTGTTGACTATGAGTATTTTTGATGATTTGGGAATTGTGTCTTTCATTTGAAGAAGCAAAGCCAATCCTGCCATACCGGAAGGTTCGAATTTTATTTTTTGTTTTGATGCGATTTCGATTGCTATGTCAACATTGCTTTCGTCCACATTGAATATTCCTGTCATTTGTCCAACGCAGTCATATTCCTCTTTAAGTTCGATAATGTATTTTTTGAATGATTCGAGGGAAGGAAGAAAGCTTGAAAATAATTTATCGAGTCTCGAGTTGGGTTTGTTTGTCGAAGCACCGATGAAACTGCATTTCTTTAATGTATTGACATCGCTGAAAAAGCGGGGGTCATGCTTCGCGACAAATGAATTGAAATATTCGATTTTCACAATGTTCAAGACGTTGATGAATAAATCGCCTGTGCCGAAAGGAATGAAGCAGTATTCAGGTGTTTCGCGGAGTATTTCGTAGCTCATCCAGTCGTAATAATTGTCATGTGTTGGGTCGAGAACTTCGCGGTATGTGATGTCAATACCATTCTGATTATCTGTTCTCTCTTTTATATCTTCGGAGGTCAGAAGTTTTGCAGACAGGTCGCATTGATATAGTTCGCATCCAATCCGAGTAATTGATTCTTTGATTCCATTGTTTAACCTGTTGTCAACCAGAACTTTCAATCTTGTCGGAATTTTAAACAAATTGAATAAATGCTGAATGGCAATAGCGGCACTTCCGGAGGAGATGATTGACATTTGGGGTAGTGAGTCCTGATTTTTGTATTTTAAACTTTCAATCAGTGATTTATACTTAATGACAACTTCCCAAGCCATTCTGTCTTTATGTGTTCCTGTTGGATTGGTACTTTCATCTTTGAGCCACACATTTGAAAAACCGGGTATATTAATTTTATATGTTTCGGAAGCCGGAAACTTTGGTGTATAAAAAGGTTCAGGCGGAAATTCCGGTTTATTCGGATTATTAGTTGACGGAATTTTTATTCTCTTATACGTCAGTTCAAGTGAAGAGCTGATTATATGCGGCTTTGTAAGTTTTGGTAATAATGCAGTCAGTTCTTCATATTTATTTATTTTGTTGAGCATTATTTCGTAATAAATTTTATGCTGGCTGTCCCGGATTAAATCGAGCAGGTCGTGAAGCTCCTCGATGATTTTCTTTATTTCATCAAATTCAGTACGAAGTTTTTTATAAAATTCTTTTTCTTTTTTGTCACTGATTAGAAGTTTATGATTTTTTTCAAGTTTTTCAATTCTGAGTTTCCAGTACTTAAGCAATTCCGACCTGCCGAGAGAATCGAAAAGATTGAAGTCACCTTCATATACGTCTTTCAATAGAATATGGAATGTATGGCTGAGATATAAGTCAGGATGCGTCTTTGTAAGGTCAATCAATTCCCTCAGGCAGTTTTCATTCTGCAAAAAGTCCCTGCTGATTAAGATAAAAACCTGCTCGTTGGATTCAAGGTTGTTGTAAAGTTCAAGCAAAGAACCTTTGCTGAATGTTTGCGAATTCCTGATTTCGGTTTCGACAATAATATCAAATTTATCTTTGAGAATAGAACTAACTTTTTCTGCTTCGCTCATATTATTGAGTGTCGAAGAAATTATTACTTTTAATTTTTGAAAGGGAGGTTTATAGACAGAAAAATCTTCTAATAATTTTTTTTCAAATCTTTTCTGGTCAAATCTTTTTTTACCGTGAGAGAATAAATAGCAGATATCAATGTTGTATTCCTGAAATTGCAGGCTCTTTGCATCTTTGTTTGTGTATAAAAGGTTTCTGAAGAATGTATTTCCGGGAACAATTTCATAATCCGGTAAATCCTGAATTTTTATATCTGTGTTTTGTTGTTCTTCGATTTCTTTAAGTTTATTGATAATAATTTCACGAAGTTCTTCGTAATTTGGCAAGTGAGCATTGAATTTT
Source organism: Bacteroidota bacterium (assembly GCA_021824625.1). Taxonomy (GTDB): domain Bacteria; phylum Bacteroidota; class Ignavibacteria; order Kapaibacteriales; family UBA2268; genus XYC2-FULL-35-21. The sequence goes on from JAKAKE010000159.1 coordinate 2,198, forward strand.
TTTGTACCGCCTTCGGATTCATATTTCTCACGGATTTTTTGCCTGAGTTTGTCAAGCTCTTCTTTGTCAACTTTAATCCAGCCGCTTTTAAGAATTATTTCCTGTTTCATTATTTATTATTTATTAATTGAGTCAATTCTTAAATACGGATAAGTTAAGAAATAGTTTATAAATAATTCAACTGAAAATAAAAAAAGATTAACCGATTAGGTTAAACCTTAAAATTCGTTTTAATTTATTTAATATAGGACGGATGATAGATTATGAAGCCAGTTGCACAAAGTATCAAAGTCATCCTTCTTTCCTTTAAATGCAACAGGGTGCTTTTTGTTATTAATCTTTACTTTTTTTTTCAGGTAGTCTTTAATTATTTCCGATTCTAATGAATCACCTATCGTTGACAAATCAGTAATTGATTTATTTGTTGTATCATCACATTCGATAGCCTGAGTTTTAACGGAATGACATGAATTACACTTCTTTTCCAAAAAGATAATACTACCGCTTCTGACAGGATAATCCTGAGAAATAATATCATATTTCAGGATAAATATGAAACAAATTACAATAGTCAGTAAATAAGCAAAAAATTTCATTCGCAATCCATAATTCGTAATTAATTATTCGGTGCACCTTTATTTATCCAGGCTGTTATTTGCTGTGAATCACAACTGCTTAACAAACCAGCCATAGAGCCGCCGGGAGCGATGGTTTTTTGTAATTTGCCATTATCAACATTTGTTTTAACATTAGCATAGCCATTTAAATCCACACCGCCAGAATTACCATGGCAGCTGACGCATTTGGAAGATAAAATATTCTGTATAGTAACCGAATATGTTACATTTACTGTATCACAGCCACCCGGAGGAAGAGGTGCAACGTATATTTCATCCTGTTCGCATGATATTAAGAAAGATGATATTGAAATTACTGCAACGATTGCAAACAGGTTAAAAAATCTATAAATATTTATTTCATTTCTCATAAATTACCTTTCATTTGATTTGTCATTATTTTCACAAACAAGAAAATTTTAATAAAATATATGTACCTGGAATGTCCATTCGGCATTATAACCCGGCACCTGCTCGCTATTATAAATCCTATATTCAGGAAGTAAATCAATATAAGGCAGAATATTTATATGTGCGCCGAATACAAATTGATTCGTGTAAAACGGATGATTTTCATTTTTATATTTCGTCTGTCCTCTTTCAGCTCTTATAAATGGCAAGACTGCATCAGTAACGGCATAAGTAACTTCTGCGAGAACATTCTGAGTGAGCCTGCTATCCTTCTTTTCTGAACGAACATACTCTGTAATCAAACATAATTTTTCTGTTAGTCCAATGTTTAAGAATGCGCTTGAAATATAATAATCACCATTTAATAAATAAGTTCCTCCGAGGAAAGTTGTTATACCGTCAATTAAGGTTGGTGGCGTTACAAATGCTCTTAATACCATTGAAACAGAACCTGTGTCAACAACGGAAATAGTAGTATTTGTTTTGTTCTTTGTTGTTAACTTAATCATATTTTTTGTATCAAATGCACCAACCGATAAACCCAGCCAATCGAGTGCCTCGTAATCAATTTGAGCACCAAATTCGGCATAGTCGTCAGGTATTAAGGGTTTTGTAGGAGGTTTTGAAAATTTAGGGTCGAAACCACCACCTGACCTTGAAAAACCCGTTACTTCTCTAATCAGCATAGTGTGGTCATCGTATTTTGTGCCGATTGTGGGTTGGAAGTAGCCAACACGCAGTGACGGCAACTTCTCAGATGGTTTGATATACATGCTTACAGAATAAGGATTCTGCCCTACAAATCTTTTATCGTAAGCTATATCGTAAGCTATATTATAGAAGCCCTCAAATCCAAGCCAACCGAAGGGCTGAATTATCAGATACGGACTAAACTGCATCACCATCATATCTCTACCGATTGGCGGGGGCCATTTTGCATACTGCCATCTGAAATCTGTACCGAACATAATAGATTCATCCAGGGCAGAGTTACTGCTCATCATATCATAGAAATCCTGTAAACCGATGCTTGAAGGATTAATTAAGCTTATATCTTTTCTTGCCATCCAGCCTGGCTGAGTGCGGGCTCCACCGCCCTGGGTATTATAGTGGCAGCCTATACATTTGGTGCCGAAATTCTGAAGAATGGAATACTGGGGTCTCGCATTAGCGATAGCAATAGTTAACATTAATAGTATTGTAATTAGAAAATATTTTTTCATAAAATACCTTTGAAAATGTATCTATAATTCTTTTTTAAAATAATAAATATTTATGCAGAAAAAAAAAGCTTCAGCAAAAATTGTTGAAGCTTTTTTTATTACAGTTTTATCTTCAAACTATCTTTATATTATTGTAATGCTTCTATTGAGTTTTGAAGTAATCCTTTTATATATTTTGCATTATGAACACCCATACTCCTGTCTGAAGCAACTAAAAGGTAATTCAGAATTGCACCAGCTTGGTCTGAAGAAACTCGTAATGGTTTACTTGAAGAAGCCTTTAAAATATCTAAATGATATAAACCTCCACTTGAAGCTGTGTCAAGCCAACCTCTTCCTGCCAAATTGTTTCTCAGGTTAACCAACATAACTTCAACATCAGTTTGAACATTATCAATATCAAAAGATTTTGCTGCAGGGTGGCATCCTGTATTTATACATCCTGCTAAATTGTCTGTTTCGTTTCCGTGGTAATCATAAGTCATTTTCATCGTATGTCCACCTGCCTGAGCACCGAAAGCATCTGCCATATGACAGGAAACACAACCATTAGAAACCATTTGTGCGTGAGGTGAATTTTCATAAACTTTACCCGGGAAAACGTAACCACCCATTCCGTTTAGTATGTTTGCCATTGGTCCATGATGAGGGCCCCATCTATTGCTGGTAATTGAAAGACTGTCGCCAGCGGGAACAGGTAAAGGGTTGACGGCTCTTGCCTGATGGCACCTGGCGCAAAGATTACCTTTGCCAATATCCAAAGTGGTCTGACCGCTCAATCTTAAAACGGTTGTATTCGGCCAGGTTAACCTGAAATCTGTTGAATCGAAGTTTGCATGTACAAAATGGCATGTTCGGCAATTCTGTCCTGATGGATTTTTGATTTTTGCCGCACAATTTTCTTTACCTGTAACGATTGTTTCTCTGAAACCTTCACTCGTATGGCATGGAGCACAAGTTGAGTCGTTACGTTCAAAATCCACTCCTGTAGCATGAACTGAATTTTCCCACTGTATCATTTTTGCATACATTACAGTACTTTCGTTATGACAGGTTTTACATACTTCTGTTCCGGTTGCACCATCTTTTCCTGACGGCCCTTCAGGTCCGGTACAAGAAAAGAATAAACTTGTTATTCCGATTATAGTAATTAATCCAAATAACTTCCAAATTAGGTTTTCAAACTTTTTCAATATATTATCTCCCTATAAAGTTAAACATCAAAAAAAATTATCTGAGCAATTATTTATAGCGTAAAAATACTTTAAAAGAACTTTATATCTTCATTAATACAATTTAATCCCAAAATTAATTATTCGCAAATAATCATTTAATTATTTTTCCCCGTAAAACAAGAGTAAGACTTGGATATTTAGGTGTAGCAAAAAATAAATTTTAATTTGAAAAATATATCTTTTTTTACACCATTATTATTAAGATTTCTTACATGGCAATTAAATAAATTATATACGATAATCAAATTGGTAAATCATTTAAACTATTTTAAATGATTTACTTGCGATAATTATTAATTAATGTTAATATCCAAGTTCAGTAAGATATTTTAATATATCATCCCGATAAATGTTAAGCATTTCTCCATACCACATATCCTGTGGGACTAAAAATAGGGAGCCGTAAGTGGTTGATTCAGAAGGATTGAAATTGGATGTAGCAATACGAGTTTCTTCTTCGGGCCTGTACCTGTTGTCAATATCATTTACGACAACCGTACAACCGAATCTTGTAAGTTTTTTCTCTTCAATTGGCGGACCGTCAAAACCAAACAATAGAAGTGGTATTCTGAATTTTACGATATATCCGTTAGATGACAAAGAAGATGAGGCTTTAATCCATGCTGATGCTTCTTTCTGGAATTTGTAAAGTTTATCCGAAGTGCTGACTTCCCTGACGAATGCTTTCTTTTCATGAAAATCACCGAGAGAAATCTTAAAGTTGAAGATACCTTTTTCTTCTACTGTTTTGAGGTCATTTTTGTTTTGCAATGACTCGACAATATCCTTTTCGTTATTATCAGGTGGTTTAATATCGAGCCATATTTCAATATTGTCTGCAGGAACAAAATCGTAATAATCATAGACAACATTATCATCTTTTACTTTGATAGTCATATATAAATATTCCTGGTCGTAAGCCGAACTGACCCAAAAGGAGCAATCGTCCTCACCAGACCAGTAATAAGCTCCTTTTGTAACATAAGAAGTATAGTTGTCATAAACCTGATTGGCATATCCCTCATAAATGTTTCTTCCTCTTTGATAGCACGGAATCGAAAGATAGTCCGAGTAGAACCTTTTTTCATTTTTAACTGTTTTGATATATTTTTCGGAGTTTTTTAAAGTTAAATAATTCTCATGCGTCTCATGTGTAAAATCTTTTATTCTTTTTGTCGTAAACTCTTCCTGAAGTATAAGTGTGCCATTTCTGAAGGTATAGCCTTTGATAATCCAGTTGAATTGTTGAATTTTTGAAGTAATGTAACAAGTATTGCTTCTGACCGTAGCACCAATTTCCAGGGGTAATTCGACATAGTCAAAAGGTATTTCGGTAATTTTTGTTAAGTATCCGTCAATATCAACGAAGAAATAAACGTGTGATGTTTTTTTCTTTTCGGCACTGATTTTTATTGTTAGAGCCACATCATTAAATCCGTCACCGGAGAAATCACCGACATCCCAACCCCAGATTGAGTAGTCGCTGCCTTGAGGTAATTGCTTTTTTATGTCGTCTATCAAATCTTCGGCAAAATAGGGTTCGAGTTTTTTTACCAGTTCCGGGTATCTCATTCCTCCTTGTCCAAATGAAACGGAGAGTGAACACAGGAATATCAGTATAATATATAAGAATTTTTTCATTATCAATTTAAATTAATATTCAATACTACAATTTATTAATCAATGACATGATTTCCAAATGACGAATAATTTTAAAAGAAGTGTTTCCTTATCCTATAAAAAAGTCAATAATATTTGAATGATTCTCCTTTAACCTTGCGCCAATCTGTGAAACAATTTTTGCTCCTGCATAAGAACCCAGTTTACCTGCGAGTTTGGCATCATTGTGCTTAATTATGCCATAAAAAAATCCTGCGGCGAACATATCGCCAGCACCTGTGCTGTCAACAGGATTTGCAGTGTAGGAAGGTGTTGCAAGAATTTCATTGTTCCATTTTATTATAGCACCTTTATTTCCTCTTGTAATTGCAAAATTCGGAGTCAATGATTCAATAATCTTCATTGCATCATCAATATTGTTTGTTTGGGTGAAATTCGATGCTTCGGCTTCGTTGCAGAATATTAAATCAGATAATCTTACACAATCTTCAACTTGATTTCTAAAATTATCAGTGATAAAAACATCAGAAAATGTGAATGACACTTTTGTATCATAATTTTTTGCAATTTCAATTGCTTTGAATACAGCATCAGAACTTGATTTCTGTGAAAATTTATATCCTTCAAGGTAAATCCACTTTGCTCTTTTGATTAATTCTTCTGATAAATCATCAATGCCGAAGGAAGCGGAAGCACCGAGTGAAGTCAGCATAGTTCTTTCTGAATCAGGTGAAATAAGAACAAGGCAGGTTCCGGTAGGTTCGGTTTTACTTTTTGTGTAATGAAGGGTAATTCCCAAATCTTCAAATTCTTTTGAATAGAATTTACCATAATCATCGTCTCCCAATTTAGAATTATATGCCGCAGAGCCTCCAAATTGGGAATATGCAATAATTGTATTTGCTGCCGAACCGCCGCTTGTTCTATGTTCTTCATCAATACAAATATTTTTTATTATTTCATTTTGAAAGGTAGAATCAACAAGCCTCATTTCTCCTTTTTTTATATTCAATTTGGAAATGATGTCATCAGTTACAAAATATTGAATATCGAGGAGGCTGTTCCCTATACCGGATAAATCTATATCTTTTATTTGGTTCATTCTTCGCTTTCTTCGATGTGGTTATTATTTTTATTAAAAACAAGCTGAATTATTTTTTCGCACAATTCAGGGAATTCGATACCGACTTCTTTTGCCGCCATTGGAACAAGGCTCGTTGACGTGAAACCCGGGATTGTGTTAATTTCAAGCAGGAAAGGCTGGCCTTCGTCATCTAAACGGAAATCAGCCCTGGCGAAACCCGAACAATCGAGTATATTATATGCAGATAGTGCCTGATTCTGCATAAATTCGGCAATATCCTCGCTGACATCGGCAGGGCAGATGTATTTTGTTTTTCCTTTTGTATATTTATGAGCATAATCGTAAAATCCATCTTCGGGAACAATCTCAATAAGAGGTAATGCTTCTCCTCCAACTATGCCGACTGTTATTTCTCTTCCTTCGATGAATTGTTCAACAATTACAATTTCTGAAAATCTTGATGCTTTTTCAACTCCATGATTTATGTCGTCGAGATTTCCCGAATCAACTATGGTAATACCTATTGTCGAGCCCTGGTCATTTGGCTTGATAACAAGTTCATTCCCAAGTTCACTGCGAATTTCTTCAAAGTATTCATAATTACCGTAATCCTTGGGCCTGACTGTCATCCATTGAGGAGTTGTAATGCCGGCGGCAAGGAAAAGCATTTTTGAAGCGAGCTTATCAATACCGATAGCACTTGCTTTTATATTGCTTCCTGTATAAGGAATGCCTCGTAATTCGAGAAGAGCCTGAATTTTTCCGTCCTCACCATATTTTCCATGAAGAACGATAAACGCAACATCTATATCATTAAAAATTTCTGAAATGATACATTCGATAATTTTTTTTTTATCATATTTTGCGAGCTCTTCGAGAGATATGCTGTTTGCAGGAGAAATAATTTCTTCAACTGATTGTTTACCATTAACACCAAAGGCAGGGTCAATAGGAACAACATCATGTCCAAGCTCCTGCAATGCTTTTATTACTGCTAATCCACCTGCAATCGAAACATTTCTTTCGGGAGAAATCCCGCCATATAATACTGCTACCTTCATATATCAAATTCTATTTATTTAACAACCATTTTTAAATTAATTATCAATTATCAATTATCAGTTTTCAATAAATTTTCAATTTTTAATTTTCAATAAATTTTCAATTTTTAATTTTCAATAAATTTTCAATTTTTAATTTTCAATAAATTTTCAATTTTTAATTTTTAATAAATTTTCAATTTTTAAT
>JAKAKE010000007.1 GCA_021824625.1 Bacteroidota bacterium
TTTTATTTCTAAGATATTTTAAAATTTATAATTTTCAATTTTTAATGAATTTTTAATATTCTAATTTTCAATTTTTTTTTTGAATAGCCACGACTTTTAAGTCGTGGATTGGTTAAATCGCCACATTGAGGGATTTATCCCCAGTAAATAGGTGGCTAAAGTCTATTAAGTTGATTCTGATAACAATCCCACTATTTGAAAATAGTGGCTATTCATTGTAAATTTATAATTTAATATTTATTGAAAATTTTAAATTAAAAAATTAAAAATTTTTTACAATCTTTTATTCAAATTTTTTTAATTCTTCCGGCTTCAAAGCGTGCTTCTCAAATATCTCTCTCAACTGGTCCCAAGTGTAAATTCCTGTATCGTGACCATCACCCCATTTTGCCGTAACAGCATAATTCCCGACTTTGTCTAATGCTTTCAGTTCATTCATACCTTTCACAAAAGTCTTCAGCATCGGAAACGGCTCTTTACTCTTTTTTTCACGTTCATCTTTGCACAAAGCACAAGGGCATTCTTCTCTCAGCTTTTCGAGTGTAATGTTCGCAGTAAAACCATCCCCCCACTCAGCCGAAATCAGCGACGGATGCGGCTTCGTTATTGCCTTCGGTGCAAATCTATTATACATATTATTTCAATCCAAAGGGAAAAAGATGTAAAATCATATTGATTGCAAAATTAAGCAATATTTCTTTTAACCCAAATTATTCATTAGGAAATTCATAATAGTTTGTAAGTGTCAAGCTGTGCGAAGTCGAAGCATCTCATTTGTGTAAGAGATTCTTCGTCGTTTCACTCCTCAGAATGACAAGCCTGTTCTTAGTCCTTAGGTATTTCATAGTTTCTAATGAATAATTTGGGTTTATATAACAAATAAATTATTTCTACATTTAAACCTTTTCATATTATTCCTTGTCAAAGAAGCAAAGATTGAGTGAATAGTTAACTCATCAATTTAAACAAACATTTATTATATATTGGAGATATTTTATGAAAAAGTTTTTTATTTTTAGTTTTTCCCTACTTCTGATTGTAGGTTTATCAAGTATTGTTTTGGTAAATGCCCAGGACAATAAAGATGTGAAGAAAGAGACAATTCAGAACAATCAGCAAATTCAGAATCAGGAAAGAGGCAGAAACTTTGTTGATAAGGACAAAGATGGCATCTGCGATAATAACAAAATGGGTACCGGACAGAGAACGGGAAGGATGAATAACAATAGAGGCATAAACTTTGTTGATAAGAATAAAGATGGCCAATGTGACAACCTCCCCAATGGCAAAATGAATAACAGAAGTAGAAGTGTAGGCCCAAATTTTGTTGATAAAAATAATGACGGAATATGCGACAATCGTCCTCACGAAATGAAAAAAGGGATGGGCAGAAAGTATGGAAATTGTGACGGCACACACAGAAGCTGGAGAGGAAGAAGGTAATATACATTCATTGTCAACAGTAGGGTTAACCCTACTGTTGTTTTTTATTCAAATTCAATATGTATGTTTGCGGCTTTTGCCGAGTGCGTCAATGCACCGACTGATAAAGCATCAATTCCTGACCGAACATACTCGGGCAAAGTTTTTAAAGTGATTCCCCCGGATGCTTCAATGAAAATATTTTTCCCGTCAGGAACAGAACGGATAAAAGTAACACAATTTTTAATTTTTTCGGTGGACATATTATCGAGAAGAAAGCCGTCAACACCTGCTTTAATTCCTTCTTTGATTTGCCCGAGGTTTTCTACTTCAAGTTCGATTGGTAGTTTGTAATGTTTTTTCTTTATCATTTTAACTGCATTTGTTATTCTTCCTGCAGCCTGAATGTGATTGTCTTTTATTAAAATGCCGGAAGAAAGGTCGAACCTGTGGTTCCAACCGCCTCCAACTGTTACGGCATATTTCTCAAACAGTCTCAATCCGGGAATTGTCTTGCGAGTGTCAAGAATTCTAACATTATAAGGTGATGCAATTTTAACATATTCTCTTGTCAATGTTGCTATACCGCACAGTCTCTGGAGCAAATTTAAAAGCACTCTTTCGTAAGATAAAATCTTTCCTGAATTACCTATAATTGAAGCAATTATTTCCCCTTTTTTTACAAATTCTCCGTCTTTTGAATTAATCTTACATTGAAATCCTTTACCAAAGAAAAATTTAATAATATCTTCTCCGGCAAAAACAATATCTTCTTCGGGAATAATCAATGCTGTTGAAACGGCTTTAGCAGGAATAGTACCTGCAGTTGTTTTATCAATATCAGGAATATCCTCCTTGAGAAATTCAGAAATTTTTTTCTTAATATACTCTTTCGGTAGTTTGCGATATTGTTTGTATTCTATCAACTCAGCTCCAACATTCGTTCAAGAGGTTTCAGTGCTTTCAATCTCAATTCTTCAGGTATCAGAATTTCAGGCTTCATGTTCTCGAGAGCGGCAACCATTTTTTCGATTGTGTTCAATTTCATGTGAGGACATTCATTGCAACTGCATCCGTCGAGATTTGGAATCGGATAAAACTTTTTATCAGGTACTTTCTTTTCCATCTGATGGATTATGCCCGGTTCAGTAGCAATAATAAATTCCTTTGCATCATTCTTTTCAGTATAATTTAGTAAAGCAGTAGTAGAACCGATGAAATCTGCATAGTGAAGGATATTCTCAGGACATTCGGGATGAGCTATGAGCAATGCCTCAGGATGTTTATTCATCAGGTTAATCACCTCCAACTCCGAAAATATTATATGCACCTGGCAGGTGCCGTCCCACAAAGCCATGTCCCTGCCTGTCTTCCTGATTATGTGTGCTCCGAGGTGTTTGTCAGGTGCAAAGCAAATGTTCATGTCTTTCGGTACGGAATTAACAATCTTTTCTGCATTTGATGATGTACAGATGATATCTGACATCGCCTTGACTTGCGTTGAACAATTGATATATGAAATCACATAATTGCCTGGATAAGAATTAATCCATTTCTCGAATTTATCGGCAGGAGCACTATCGGCAAGCGAACATCCCGCATTCAAATCAGGCATCAGCACAATTTTTGTCGGATTAAGAATTTTTGCTGTTTCAGCCATAAAGTGTACGCCGCAAAATAGAATTACATCCGCATTGGTTTGTTTTGCCATTTGAGCAAGTGCAAGAGAATCGCCCAAAAAATCTGCTACATCCTGGATGGCATTATCCTGATAATAGTGAGCAAGAATTACGGCATTACGCTCTTTTTTTAATTTATATAGTTTTTCTATTAAGTCCATCAAACAAATCTACGTCTAATTTAATTCAAATCTTTTCACGTTTCTTAAAGGTAATTATTTTTATTTGAGATAAATGGAAAAATTCATATTTTTGAATTAACCAATTGGTTAAATTATTTGGTTAATTTGTATATAATTGAATGAGAACAATTTTATTCATAATAAAAAAGGAGTTCCTCCAAATTTTTCGGAACAAGCAAATGATTCCGATTATTTTCTTCATGCCTTTGTTTCAATTGCTGGTTCTCGTTCACGCCGCAACATTCGAAATCAAAAAGGTTGATATGGTTGTAGTTAACAGGGACAACAGCGGTTTTTCGAGGTCTCTGATTAACAAATTCGTCTCCACCAATTATTTTAAATATGCCGGGAGCAGTTATTCGGATGAAATAGCAAAAAATGATTTGGCTGTCAACAAAGCAAGAATGGCTCTTATAATCCCCCGGCATTTTGAGAAAAATCTACTAAATACCGGGAAGGCAAAAATCCAGTTCCTCATTAATGCCGAAGACGGAGCCGCGGCGGCAGTTATTCAGTCCTACGCATCATCAATTGTATTCGGTTTCAACCAGGATATACTAACAGATTTCAGGTATAACCTTATGCGTTCCGATTACAGCATGATTAATACGGTTACAAGATACTGGTACAATCCGGAGCTTGACTACAAAGATTATATGGTTCCGGGAATTCTTGTCCTGCTTGTAACTGTAGTCGGTTTATTTCTTTCGAGCATGAACATCGTCAGGGAAAAAGAAATAGGAACTATCGAACAACTCAATGTTACTCCAATCAAGAAAAGACATTTTATCATCGGGAAACTTTTACCATTCTGGTTTATTGCAAACTTTGAACTTGCATTAGGATTGTTCATCGCAAAACTTGTTTTTGACGTTCCTATTTCAGGAAATATTTTTCTCATATTTTTTCTTGCTTCAATATATCTTCTTGTCATTCAGGCTTTCGGATTATTTATTTCCACGATTACCGAAACGCAGCAGCAGGCTTTGTTCCTTTCCTGGTTTTTCATGGTCTTATTTATACTGATGAGCGGCTTGTTTACACCTATTGACAGCATGCCTCAATGGGCTCAAATAATCACATTATTTAATCCAATCGCACATTTTATTGAAATAATGAGACGTGTATTACTCAAAGGCTCTGGTTTTTTTGAAGTGCAAAAGCAGTTCTGGTTATTATTGGGATTAGCTATACTTATGATTAGTCTTTCTACATGGAGATATAGAAAAACTACAGGGTAGATTTTTACAGTATAATCTCACTTTTTAGAAAATTACTGACTGATCCCTGCCATGTTGGAATTACAAATCCAAGTTCCTGTGAAATTTTTTTATTATCCATTGCAGAAAATTCAGGTCTTTTGGCAGGCAGATTAAAAATTTCTTTTGATACAGGAATAATATTAACATTCAATTTCATAATTTCAGAAATATGCTTAGCCCAATCAAATCTTGAAGTATGTCCTGAGTTGGCCAGGTGAAATAATCCTGATAACCCTTTGTCAAGGGATTTCAGTGTAGCGTCAACAATAACATAAGTGTAAGTGGGGATGGATACCTCATCATCGGCGATTTTTAGTTCATGTGAATTCTTTGACCACTGAATAAACTTATGAATAAAATTTTGAGTGCCTTCGCCGAAAACCCAGCTCAACCTGAATAGCAAATAATTATCAAGTGTCTCTGTGAGAAGTTGTTCGCCTTTAAGTTTACTTTCGCCATATTTATTAATTGGATTTGGTTTATCCGATTCAATATATAAACCATCTTTTTTTGTTCCGTTGAAAACATAATCACTGCTGTAATGAATAAGATATGATTTATTTTCATGACAGGCAAGAGCTAAGTTGAGAACTGCATCAGAATTTACAGCATAAGCTGAATCGGGATTTTTCTCTGCATCATCAACAAGGTTATATGCGGCACAATTTATTGTTACATCGGGTTTGATATTTCTAAAAAATTTGATTACATCATCCCTCTTTGTAATATCAAGTTTATCAATATCAACTGCAGTAAAATCAAAATTCAAAAGGGACAGCCTTTTGACAAATTCTTTGCCGAGCTGTCCCTTATGTCCTATTATAAGATATTTCATTTCTAATTAGATTAACGGCAACATGACTGAAACTGCAAGCAGCAGGTCTGTGCCAAGCACAATCATTACATCACTTGCAAGTGCCGGGACTAATTTCTCCATATTATCATAATCTTTCAACACCACACTAAAAACTTTAATAGCAAGTGGTACGGTCAGTAAAGTAATATAAATCCAGTAAGAAGTAATTCCAAGTAAAGGTAAAATAATTATTGTCAGGTAACATAAGCAAAGCATTGCAGTATATAAATAACCCGAGGTTTTTCTACCCAATAAAATAAGCAGATGGAACCTGCCACCCTTCTTGTCTGCCTCGATGTCCGGGAATTCATTAATAAAAAGCAAAAGCCATGTCAGGATTCCCGGAGGAATTGCAATCAACCAAACCTCGAGTGGAATAAGATTGGTAAAAGCCATTTCGGGATTTGCCGTCATGCCGATAAACGTACCAACAACAACCATCGTTCCGAGTGCAAATCCTGCGAAAAATTCGCCGAGCAGAATTTTTGCTAAAAGCGGTGTGTACAGTAGGATTGCAAAAGCTCCGATAATGATTGCAATTGCAATTGACCAGTGTACTGTTAGAGTAAAATATACTCCGATAGCTGCGGCAATCAATAGAGTTGAAATTGCTGCAATAAGCACACTCCCGGGTTTTGATTGACCGCCTGGCAGCAAACCGGTGCCTCCGCTAAATGGTGTTTTATTTGTATCAAAATCTATCTTGGTTTTGAAGTCCGAATATTCGTTAAAAAGATTTACTGAAGCATGAGCGGATAATGACCCTATAAGTAAAAGAATTGCCTTCAGCCAATCGAAGCTCTGATGAGCTGCGAGTAGATATTTATATGACAGAGCCCAGCCTATGGCGACAAGAAGCAGTGCAAGGATTAGAAAACTGACCCTTATTTGAGCCAGCCATAATTTTGGTTTGCTAATTTTTTCCATAAAAATCCTCCGAAAAAATCATATAATAAATACAATCCTACGATTTTATTATCCCCATCATTTAAAGTAATATCATTAACGAAGTATGCAAAATTAAAAAAAGATTTGTTTTTAATAGCAAAATGATGTTTTGGAATGTTGATATAACATTAATTATTATTATGTATATGACACTCCTACGGAGTTCTATCCGTTATGATATAAAAGTGCTATAAATATGCCGCTCCTACGGAGCTATGTTGGGATGACAATATAAAAGTGCTATAAATATGCCGCTCCTACGGAGCTATGTTGGGATGACAATATAAAAGTGCCATAAATATGCCGCTCCTACGGAGCTATGTCGGCTGGTTATTTATTTATTATAACAGGATAAATGTAATTGTAATTTTTTGCTTTGATTATAACATAATATAAACCATCGGCAAGGTGTTGAACATTAAATTTAATCGTACCGTTTGAAATAATACCATTTGAATTGGTTATTTGTTCATCAATATTAAAATTGCCGTTTGCAGATTCAGAACCGATAGTGTTGTATATTTTACAGGACACTATAGGATTTTCACCATTCGGAACAAATCTTACAAATTCAAGTGTAACAGTGCTTCCCGAAGGATTTGGCAAAGGCGGATTAACATTCAGGAGATAACCATACAAACCTGTGCTGATAATATCAACAGGAATATCGCAATTGCTTCTACCTCCATATACATTCGGTTTCCCGACACCCCAAAGCGGCAAGAGATGTGGAATGCAGTGGTCGTTTAGAATGAGAGTATCATATTGCTCACCGAGTGCACTCGGAGCATAACATATCTCAAGGTCAGTGCTGTCATTAGGTAACAATGTTATTGGAAACTGGGTTTGAGGAATAGAAAATTCTATGTTTCTAAGAATTGATATATCATTAATTATTTCAACATCGGGACCGATATTCCTTATTCTTAATTTCTTACAAAGTATTCCAAGCAGGTTTGTTGAATCAAATGGAAAATATCTGCTTGAACTTGATAAAATATCAATACTGATTCTGTTTGAATCCACAATAAAGTTTGCATTTACAGTATCGGAAATGCCGATACATCCATAAGCATTTTTGACAATAACATAATAATTGCCGTCTTCAGTTACCACCAACCTGTTTTTACCTGAGCCGACAAGCCGGCTTTTATCAGAATTGTACCAGGAATATTCAGCGAAAGAAGGTGATGTCTCCAGAATAATGCTGTCACCAATGCATGATACGGGACGTGATATTTTAGTTATTTCAGGTTTAGGATTTGCAACAACTGTTATATATTGTGAAGTCGTTCCTGTGCATCCGTTAGAGTCGGTAACAGTTACTGAATACATCCCGTCCTTCTTAACATAAATAGATTGTGTGTTTTCACCTGTTGACCAGCGTATTGAAATATAATTAACCTGTACTGATAATTTTACCGAATCATTTTCGCAAATAATTGTATCGCTGACGAGAATCTGCGGCTGAGGACTGGGATAGAATGTAATTTTGATAACATTCGATTTTGTGCTGTCACATTCTGTATTAGATACTGTGATATAATATGTACCCGATTTTTTTACCACTATTGATTTACTTTTCTCACCTGTTGACCAGTCATAATGAGGAAAATTTTTATTTACAGTCAGTATAACGCTGTCTCCTTCGCATTTATTTGTTGCAGTAGCAGTGATGACAGGATTCAGGGTATCATAATTAAATGTTTTGTACACTTTATAGCCAACAACCCATCCTGTGGTATCATTAATAAACCAAATATCGTCGAGAGAATCGTCGGCTTCAATTCCACAGTTGCGAAGAACCCAGGTTATTCCTGCATCGGAGGTATAATAAATACTTCTGTTCCATCCGACACCCCAACCTCTTTTTTCATCTTGTAGGAAAGTGCCAAACATAGATTGCCCAGTATGAAATTGTCTCCAATTTACTCCTCCATCCGTTGAAATCCTCAAACCTCCATCATTGGAATTGCCAGTACATCCTACTGAATATGGTAAAAGGAATGTATTTCCCGATATAGCTAATTCTTCCTGCCAGTCATTACCACCGGTTACTGCTATTATATCCCAAGTCAGTCCACCATCCGTCGTTCGCCAAAGCCTGCCGCTTGAAACAGCATAACCAAGGCCATTTGCAGAAGAGAGAAAGAGATCGGTTAATCCAGTATTAAATTCATCTTTTTCATATAATGACCAAGTATTACCCCCGTTCGTTGTACGAAAAAATTTTTGATTTTCAGGCTCACAACCCCCACCAATCACCATTCCTATATCTTTTGTTACAAAATAATTTCCCCAAAGCCAAACTTGTATTTGATGGTCCCTGTCGGTTACGTCAAACCATCTAACTCCACCATCAGTACTTTTGAAAATCCTTCCTGAACCGGATGTATAACCGTTTAAGGAATCCAGAAAAATAATGCTTTCAAGTTGGAATCCATTTGTGATTCTTGTTCCAGTCCAGGTAACGCCGCCATCTACTGTTCTGAGGACCCTGCCCTCAAAACCGCAAATCCAGCCAAGCTTGGGATTATTTTTAAGAAACATTACTTCGAGGAATGGTTGGCCGGGGCCGCTTTCGAACCCGGGAGGTATGTCCACTTTTTTCCATTGAGAATAACTACTGCATAAGCAGAGAATGAAAAATAGAATTGAAAAAATTATTTTGTAAAAAAAAGCTTTCAAAAATAACTCCCGGATTTTCAGTCCATATTCCTAATAAATATTACCGTATTGTTAGACGTTGTATATCGAAAATACATTTGATTGTTCTAAAAATATTTTTTTTATTATACTAATCAATCATATTATAATTTTATGATAAACGATTCTAAGGTGTTTTCAGATATTAATTACGATAAAACTAACGCTTCCCGCAAGCCGCACCTGCTCTAAGTTTTTGGAATTCCTGTTTATTCCGGTGCTAAGGATTAATGCGGATAAATTAAGAATATTTCCCAAATAAATTGATGTTTCAATATTAAAAAAAGTGTGTTTTTAAATTATCAATTTGAATACCAATCCAAACAAATTCATAACCTTGTTGAAGCAGCAACTTTTCTAAACTTTCATTAATTGTATTTATAAAAGGAACTTAAAAGTGATAAAAAATAATTTTATAATGTTAACATTTCTTAACAGTTTCCATAAGTTATTGAGATTAGTATGATTTGAATTTTCCAAGAAAAATATTTTTCAAAATGAAAATATATTTCTTGTGTGTTTAAAAAAAAAATCAGATTTTCAAAGTGAAGGAATTGTTAAAAATAAGAATAGAA
>JAKAKE010000063.1 GCA_021824625.1 Bacteroidota bacterium
ATAAACCTTTACAAAAATAAAAATAAATATTATTTTAATAAAAATTTGAAAGGAGGATTCAGCATAGAGTTATTACATCCTTTAATGTTTCGTAATACATCAAACATTATTAATTAATTTGAAATGATTGCTTATGGAGTGGCTTTATACCTCACTTTAAAGGTAATGAGACATTCGCCAAAGAATTCTGTGAATATATAGCATCATAATTACTCACTTTTATAAACAAGTGAGATTTATTCATGGATGAGAAATTTTATCAAGAATTAATTTTAAAATATTATGATTTGTAATTTTCTCCCAATACAAAACATAAAAAAACCGAATAATAGAAATTCCGGTTTATTTACGCTTTTCAACAAGAGCTATTTTGATTCGGGGTAAGCAACTCGATTCTAATTGAGCCACAGCGTAAAATTTTCATTACTTTATCTACACGCTGAAATGCTCAACAATCATCACTTTCTTATACAAGATATTCCTGATTATTAATTAGGGAAGCAAACACAAAGAAAATCAGAGTTTTAAATAATTATTGTTTAATTAATTATAAGTACTTTATGAAAACATTATTTTCTTACTTAATTGCTATCTCGATACTCCTGGTGGGTACTCTTACTGCACAGGACAGACAGATCTCCGGTAAAATCACATCTGACAAAGGTGAATCATTAACCGGTGTTACTGTTATGGTGAAGGGAACGGCAATCGGCACATTTACCAAAGCTGACGGTTCATTCAAGCTTAGTGTTCCGAAAACAGCCAAGACCCTCATCTTTAAGAGACTCGGTGTCAAGACCAAGGAAATTAGCATCGGTACAAACGATGTGATTAACGTAACAATGGATGAAGATAAAATCCTTATGGATGAAGTCGTCGTTACGGCTATTGGCCTTGAAAGAGAAAAGAAATCACTTGGTTATTCAGTGGAAGAAGTCGGTGGAAAGATTATTTCCGAATCGAGAACAACAAGCTTACTAAATTCATTAACCGGCAAGGTGGCAGGTGTTCAAGTAACAAATTCATCCGGAACTCCGGGAGCAGCAGCATATATTCAAATTAGAGGAACCTCATCTATCACAGGTGAGAATCAGCCTCTATTTATTATTGACGGTGTACCGATTGATAACTCGATGAGCTCGAGTGATAACCCTGATGATGGTGCTAATAACCTTCTTTATGGTGTCGCATACTCAAACCGTGCTATTGACATAAATCCTGATGACATTGAGTCGGTTAGTGTCCTGAAGGGACCTGCTGCTACTGCATTATATGGAATCCGTGCAGCATCAGGTGCTATCATTATCACAACAAAAAAAGGTACAATGAGCGAGGGACAACCTATAAATGTTAGTTTTTCTGCAACAACTGCATTTGAAGAAGTTAATAAGTTACCTGAATTACAGAATAAATATTCTCAGGGTGTAAGTGGAAAATTCGTTCAACCTGGTACTAATAGTCCCAATATATCATGGGGAGCCTTAGTTGATACTTTATTCTGGAACCCAAATGCCCCAAATAAATTTGAAAAGCATGGTAGTATCATTGGTGCTACTGCAGCGGCGTCAACTTCAGGGGCAATTAAATTGATACCTTATGATAATGTTAAAGACTTCTTCCAAATGGGTTCAATATATACTGAATCTCTGAATATGGCTGGCGGTACCGAGTTCGGTTCTTACTTCTTCTCTCTGTCAAATTCTACTTCTAAGGGTGTTGTGCCTAAGAGTACATTTGACAGGACAACAGTTAGAATATCGGGTGAAGCTAAAATCTCAACAAGATTAAAAGCATCCGGATCCGTCGGCTATACAAATTCAGGCGGTGCAAGAATTCAACAAGGCTCAAACACTTCGGGTGTAATGCTTGGGTTGCTGAGAACTCCGATTACATTTGATAATTCGAATGGATTTGGAGCAGACGGAGCTAATAATCCGGCAGCATATATGTTTGCAAACGGAACGCAGAGAACATATCGAGGAGGCGGTGGTTATGACAATCCATTCTGGACAGTTAACAGAAATCAGTTCAAAGATAATGTTGACAGATTTATCGGATATTTTCAAATGAATTATTACGTTGCTGAATGGTTAGATGTTATGTACAGATTAGGCTCTGATATATATTCGGATAAAAGGAAGATGGATTATGCTTTATATTCGAGGACTAAACCTGCCGGGCAAATACAGGAACATGAATTGTTTAGCAGTGATATTAACTCTGACCTGATATTAACATTCACACAAAAATTAACTGATGATTTATTTGCTAAGTTTTTACTTGGCAATAATATGTATCAGTCGAAAGGTTCAAGCTTGTATGTACAGGGAGATGGTATAATTATACCTGACTTTTATCACATGTCAAATACATCAAGCCAGATAGCAAGGCAGAGTGAAAGTACATTAAGGAGAATGGCTTTTTACGGTGATTTGACATTGGATTATAAGAGCATGATTTATTTGAACGGAACAATAAGAAATGAAATGTCAACAACTTTACCCGAAGCTAATAATTCATTCTGGTATGGTTCAGGAAATTTGAGCTTTGTGTTTACCGAAGCATTTAAGGATGCATTCCAGGGAGGACCAATGTCATTTGGTAAAATAAGGTTGAATTACGCTATTGTTGGTAAGGACGCCCCATTATTTTCAACAACAACACCATTTATTCAGGCAACTTTTGCAGATGGCTGGACAGACGGAATATCATTCCCAATGAGAGGGTATGTGGCTTATACAAAGGGTGATATACTTGGAAGCGATAAATTAAGGCCTGAAAAGACAAATTCGTTTGAAGGAGGTATTGACCTTAATTTCTTTGATAATCTCTTAGGATTGAATTTGACTTATTATACGACAAAAAATATTGACCAGATATTTAATGTTCCTGTTGCACCTTCATCAGGTTATGCTCGCATGGTAATGAATGCAGGTGAAATATCCACAACCGGATTTGAAGGGATTCTGACAGTTACACCGGTAAACATGGACAATTTCAAATGGGACATTGCATTGAATTTCTCAACATATAAGAATATGGTTGATAAACTCGCCGATAGCGTTTCCAATATCTTTATTGGTGGTTTCGAAGGTTCATCAATCAGAGCAGTAGCAGGTAAACCGTATGGTACTATATTCGGTTTTGGATGGCTGAGGGATGCAAATGGCAATGTGATAGTAAATGATGACGCAACAAGTACGGAATATGGCTTTCCAATACTTGACCCTATTGAAAAAGATTATGGAAGTTCAAATCCCGACTGGTTAATGGGTATCAGGAACTCAATAACCTGGGAAGGCTTATCGTTTTCATTCCTGATTGACATTAAGCAAGGCGGAGTTATGTGGAATGGGACAAAAGGTGCTTTGTATTATTTCGGGACACATAAGGAAACTGATATAAGAGGCTCGACAAAAGTCTTTACAGGGGTAAAAGGTCATTATGATGAAACAGGTAACCTTGTTACCAGTGGTGCAACAAATGATATAGTTGCGACTCTAGATGAAAACTGGCTTGCCTTTGGAAATGGAAATGGTTTTTATGGTAGCAATACTGAAGACTTTATCGAAGATGCGGGATGGGTTCGTTTGAGAGAAGTTAGTGTGTCGTATGAACTACCGAAAACAATAGTTGAATCCACACCATTTTCAGGTATAATCGTTACATTTACCGGACACAATTTATGGCTAAGCACAAAATATACCGGTGTTGACCCGGAAACAAACCTAATGGGTGCTTTTAATGCTCAGGGATTGGATTACTTCAATATGCCCGGAACAAGAACTTATAATATTTCATTAAATGTTAAGTTCTAATTTGAATTGATAATTGAGAATTAAATAATGTATAACTAATAAAAAGAAGAAAAATTATGAAAACAAAACTTTTTAGTTTATTGCTCATATCAATAATATTCCTGGCATCTTGTGGTAAATGGATTGATTCGGGACTGAATGTGGACCCGACAGCACCTGCGGATGCCTCTCTGAATGTTATTCTACCTGCCGTTGAAGGAAGTACGGCGTATGTGCTTGGCGGTGATATAAACCGGTTTACGGCTTTATTGACTCAGCATATACTTGGTACTGACAGGCAACATAAGGGATTATATGAATATCAAATTACAGAATCAGACTTAAATAATGCATGGGTTACGATGTACGCAGGCCCAATGATGGATCTGAAAATCATGATAGATAAATCGAGGGATAACGGTTCTCCTCATTATCAGGGAGTTGCCGAAGTTATGATGGCTTATTGCCTTGGAATGTGGACGGATATATTGGGTGATGTCCCTTATTCCGAAGCTTTCCAGGGTAATAAAGACATCACTCCTAAATTTGAGGCTCAATCTGTTGTATATACAACATTACATACTTTGCTGGATTCTGCGATAATACATTTGGGAGCTGCTGCCAGTAATTTCAAGCCGGCAGGTGATGATTTCATGTATAATGGAGACTTATCATTGTGGACGAAAGCGGCTTATACTCTAAAGGCGAGGTTTTATCTGCATACAAAGGATTTCGCAGGAGCCTTAGGTGCATTAACAAACGGATTTGCAGCAAATAGCGATGACATGAGATTTACTTTTGGTAATTCCGAAACCGAAGCAAATCCATGGTATCAGTTCATTGTCCAGCGCGGTGATATAGCTACTAATGAGATGTTAATAACTATGATGAATAATTTGAATGACCCCCGCAGAAGTGCTTATGCTACACCTGATACCGATGGTGTTTATAAAGCCGGGATGTCATTAGGTGATTTATATTATACAAGTATCAACTCTCCTGTTGAGTTTATCACATTTGCTGAAGGAAAATTTATCGAAGCTGAATGTAAGTTTTACAATAATGATTTACCGGGTGCTTATGCGGCATATTTAGCAGGTATTACTGCTTCAATTCAAAAGTATGATCCAACTGCAGACGTAGCTTCTTATCTTGCACAAGCATCAGTTGGAGTTGGAGAAGCAAATTTAACTCTGAAGAACATTATTGAGCAAAAGTATATTGCTTTATTTACACAGTATGAAAGTTGGTCTGATTGGAGAAGAACTGGATTTCCGGTAATTACACGTCCACCTTTGGCACAGTTGAGTGCTGTTCCAAGAAGGTTCCCTTATCCTCAATCAGAGAATAATTTCAACCATGCAAACCTGGTAGCTGTTCCGGGTTATGCCGCCGGTTCGACATTCATGTTGACTGAAGTATGGTGGGACACATTATGGCAATAAGTCAGATATTTGACATTTGCTAATGTCTCTTTTTTTTCAATTAAATTTGCGGCTCATTTAATATGAGCCGCTTTTTTTTATGTTTGCAATATGGAAATCAAAATAAATACAATATTAAATCTAAAACACAAGGTAGGGACAGAACAGTGTTCTGTCCCTACCTTCTCTGATTCTATTGTTGTGGTTATTGATGTTTTAAGAGCAAGTACAACAATATGTGCTGCTTTATTCAATGGTGCTAAGGAAGTTATACCATGTACTTCAATTGATGTAGCAAAGGATAAATATTCACAATATTCAAAGTGTACTGCTATTCTTGGAGGTGAAAGGAATGGGATTAAGCCTGAAGGTTTTGACTTAGGTAATTCCCCTTCTGAATATTCAAGAGAAATAGTTGAATATAAAACTGTGATATTAACTACAACAAATGGCACAAAAGCTTTGGAAAAAGTTAAAAATGCAAAGGAGGTTTTAATTGGATGCTTTGCAAATATATCAACTGTTATAGAGAAATTAGTAAATAACTCTTCTGATTTCACCGATGTGGTTTTCTTATGTGCAGGTAATGATGGTAAACCTACTTTGGAAGACGCATTATGTGCAGGTGCATTGATTAATAAACTTATAAATAGGTATGATAATTGCTACTTAAATGAAGTTAGCAAATATGCATTAAATACGTTCTTAGAAAAAAAGAGAGAATTACTTAAAGAATGTTATAAATCTGAACATGGGAAAAGGCTCATTGAACTCGGTTTTAAAAATGATATTGATTTGGCATTGAAGTTTGATATTTATCCTGTTGATACGGTTTTTAAAGGAGGGAAAATAATAATCCCCCTAAATCCCCCTTTATAAAAGGGGGAAAGAAAAAAAAAAGGGTTGATTTTTATAAAAAAAGTCATTATATTTCGGTACTTACATTAGCAGCAAAAGATGGAGTTTGAGTATGAGAACAGTTTTTAAAGATGCAGAAGTGCGTCAAAGCACGTCTAAGCGTACAATTGCAGGCTTTACGAAAGCCGCAGCAAATATTAATCCACGTACTGAAATTAGTGTGAGCCACTTGCAAAGAGGTTCAAATAAAACCGATACATCCAAATTCAAAACGGCACCCAAAGGAATGTGGCAATTCAGATTGATTGCGGTTATGTTATTTGTATTCTCTGCCCTGCTCGCAATTGCTTTGATATCATATACTCCAAAGGATGAAATCAATACACAGCTTTCACTCAGTGAAATATGGGGATTGATAACCGGTAATGGTACTGTATATGCAAAGATAGGTCTGATAAGTAATTGGCTTGGCTTGGCTGGTGCTATTTTCTCAAATTTTTTGTTTAGCTCCACTCTTGGTTATGTAATTATATTATTACCTGCAATATTAACATTATGGGGTTTGGATTTATTCAAAACTTATTCTATAAGTGAAAGAACAATTAAACTAACAACCATTTATTTTATTTTTGGGTTGATGTTCTCAGCGACATTCGGAACTTTCAGCCTCTTCGGATGGTTTCCCGATTTATCGAGGCAATGGTATGGGGCTGCCGGTGAGTTTACTGCCCGACTGACAAATAATCTGATAGGAAAAATTGCAGGATTATCAGTTTATATTGCTGCAATGATATTAACTATTATTTTATCATTTAAAATCGCATTGAGGGATGCATTCAGAGAAGCAGGAGAATTTTTCAGTCCTGTGAGTTCAAAGCTGAAACCCGTTTTTGGTAAAGTATCAGACACAGTTAGTTCCGAATTAGATAAATTTGCTCATAAAACCATTGAACAATCCGAAAAATTAAATATTGAAAATCTTGTACCATTTCCTAAAATTGGTAATAATACAAGTTCTCATTATGAGGGAAGCCGTATGCAGAGCGGCTCTGCGTTGGATGTGGAAGAACAAAACGATTTAAATGATGACATACCGGACTCAGAATTAGAAGAACCGGTCAGAATAATCAGAAGGAATCTGAATTTTGATTTACATAGAAATCCATCCCTTCCAAGAGAAGGTGCAAGTAATCCATTCAGTAAGAAAAATAATGACCTAACAAATGACCCTACATTTGAAAAGCATAAACAAGAAGCAGAAACCAAGATAAATAAATCGAATGAGCCATCTCAATATGATTCTTATAAGCAAAATATTGAAGTTGAAAAATCTGAAATTTCTGTAAATGAGCTTCTTGAAAAATTGAAAAAAGATTTAGCTGCTAAGCATATTTTAATAAGTGAGGACACTCCTGCAAATGAAAAACCTCTTGTAATTGAAGTAAGAGAAACTCATGTTGAAACAAAAATTGAAGTTGATTATATAAATCCATTGGGAACTTCAATACATGACGAAAAAATTAAATACTCGCGTCCTGCTCTCGATTTGCTTCAGGAAGAAGAAGTCATTACGACGGTTAATGATGAAGAATTAAAAATGAATGCAAAAATTTTGCAGGAAAAACTCGAGACTTTCAAGATATTTATTCAGAACCTGAGCGTTACACCAGGACCAGTCGTTACAATGTATGAATTTGTTCCTGCACCCGGAATTAAGATTAGCAAAATAGAAAGCTATGCAGATGACATTGCAATGGCTCTTAAAGCAAGAGGAATCCGTGTTCTTGCTCCTATCCCAGGTAAGGGTACAGTGGGAATAGAAATTCCGAATCATCATCCGTCACTTGTCAGGCTTGGCAGTGTGATAAAATCGGGTAAGTTTCAGCAAAGTGATTTTAAGTTACCTATTGCCTTGGGTAAAACAATCTCCGGTGAAGTTTATATGACCGATTTAACAAGGATGCCACACCTGTTAATTGCAGGTTCTACGGGTTCCGGTAAAAGTGTCGGTATTAATTCGATTATCACATCATTAATATATAAACTTCATCCTAAGGATTTGAAGTTCGTAATAATTGACCCTAAGAAAGTTGAATTAAGGCAATATGCGGCATTGAAGAATCATTTTCTTGCCATATCTCCTGATATTAATGAATCAATAATAACAAGCCCTGAGGATTCAGTAATTGCCCTCAAGGCTATATGTGCTGAGATGGACCTCAGGTATGATATTCTTGCTGAAGTAGGCCAGAGGAACATACTCGAGTACAACAGGAAAGTTGCGGATGGGAAAATCAAAGCCGAAGATGGCAAGGTTTATCGTGAAATGCCCTATATTGTTCTTATCATTGATGAATTAGCCGACCTGATGCTGACATCGGCAAAAGAAGTCGAATCCCCGATAATCAGACTGGCTCAGCTTGCCCGTGCTGTCGGTATCCATCTTGTTGTAGCTACTCAAAGACCATCTGTTGATGTTATTACGGGCATTATCAAAGCAAACTTTCCTGCCAGGATGTCTTATCTTGTTGCTTCAAAAGTTGATTCACGTACCGTACTCGATGACAGCGGTGCCGAACAACTTCTCGGTAATGGTGATATGCTCTTCCTACCCAGCGGCTCGCCAAAGCCAATAAGAATTCAGAATGCTTTCATCAGCACTGAAGAAGTGGAAAGAATATGTGAGTCATTGGCAAGGCAGAAAGGCTACTCACAGCCTTATATGCTTCCAAGCCTGGTTGATACAGGACTCAGGGCAGGAATACTTTCAAAGGAAGATAGGGACCCATTATTTGAAGAAGCGGCAAGGCTTGTCATCAGGCATCAGCAGGGTTCTATTTCAATGCTTCAGCGAAGACTTAAAATCGGCTTTGCCCGTGCAGGAAAAATCATTGACGAGCTTGAAATGACAGGTGTTGTTGGTCCCTCAGACGGGAGCAAAGCCCGTTCTGTCATTATGGATAGCGAAAGCGAATTGGAAGCGGTGTTGTAAACCCATAAAATCATCTTTTATAAGCAAACAAATTTTCTTGCTATATTTGTATTGAATTTAGCATGAAAACTCAATTAATTTTTATATATGCTCAAATCCCTTTTAATAAAAAATTTCGCATTGATTGATTCCCTTGAAATCGAATTTTCGCGAGGGTTGAATATTATTACAGGTGAAACAGGGGCTGGAAAATCAGTTATTGTCGAAGCATTGCTCATGGCTCTGGGCGAACGTGCTTCATCGAATTTAATCCGTGAAGGCGAAAAAAAAGCAGTTATTGAAGGTGTTTTCAAACTTACCAATAAATCAAGCATAAACATTTTATTAGAAGAGAATCAAATTGATACGTGCGATGAA
>JAKAKE010000004.1 GCA_021824625.1 Bacteroidota bacterium
CTGTTTAAAGGTAGTCTGACTATTCTGGACTGCTCGGCAAGAGCCTGAAGAATTGATTGTCTAATCCACCATACAGCATAAGAGATAAATTTAAAACCCCGAGTTTCGTCGAATCGTTTTGCCGCTTTTATTAATCCAAGATTACCCTCATTGATTAGGTCGCCAAGTGATAATCCCTGATTCTGGTACTGTTTGGCAACTGAAACCACAAATCGCAAATTAGCCTTAACAAGTCTTTCGAGTGCTCTTGTTCCGGGATTTCCCCCTTTCTTAATTGTCTGAGCCAGTGTTATTTCATCTTCGGGATTAAGAAGCTCGACTCTTCCGATTTCCTGTAAATATTTGTCAAGTGATTGCGATTCGCGGTTAGTATATTGTTTAGTAATTCTCATGCAGCACCATGGTTGTTTTTATTTTCATTAACTTACCTATTACAAATAGACTTTTGACGTTTCTAAAAAAACTGTATTGTAAATTTATTTTAATATTATTTATTATTTATTTAACAATTATTGAACAATTAAAATCCAGAAGTAAAAAATATTATTATTAGAAAATTATTTACATCAATGGCTTCTACTTTCAATGCTATTAATTGCTAAAATTGTTTTGTACATTTTGTTGCTAATCAGTCCTTTAGCCAATATTATATAATTATCGGTATTTAGATTTAATTTTATCATATCATTCTGTGACAATATTCTTTTCTTAATTTCTTTATCAAGAATTTTAGCAATTTCTTTATTATGATTTATTATTGGATTATAATTTTCATTCTTTAATCTTACTTTTAATTCGTCAAGTTTTTTCAATACTTTGCCGCTTATCTTCTCATCCAATGCTATTTTTTCTAAATCATAAATTTGTTTATTTAATGGATATTCAGTTTCTAAATTTTTTGATTTGATATATGAAGCAAATTCCATACAAACATTTTTATCTTCACTTAAATTAAGGGATAGATTATTAAGTTTTGAAGTATAAACATTTGCAAATCTAAAAAACAAATCTTTTTTCAATAGGAACTTAGTAAATCCTGAATATTTATCAAAGGAAACAACGCTATCAGGTTCAATTCCGTCTGATTCTACAACTTGTCTTTTATTCTTTGTGTAAAACAGTGTATCAGAGTGTTCAATATTTGATTTATATTTGTTATGAAACTCAAATCTTTGAATGCATCTTCCCGAGGGTGTATAATATTTAGATGTAGTAACCTTAACGGCAGTGTTGTATGGCAATTCAAAAACTGTTTGTACTAAACCTTTGCCAAAAGACCTCTCACCAATAATTATAGCTCTGTCCAAATCCTGTAATGCACCGGCGACAATTTCACTTGCACTTGCACTCATCGAATTAATTAATACAGCCATTGGAATAGTTGTATCAAGAGGAGTTGCATCTGAATAATAGACTCTTTCTTCCTTTTTATTTCTCCCTTTGATAGAAACAATTTTACTGCCCTGAGGGATAAATAATTCGGTTATGGATACTGCCGACTCAAGTAATCCACCCGGATTATCTCTCAAGTCAAATATTAATCCGTGTAGCTTATTTTTATTTTTGAGTTCCTGAAATGCTTTTACAACTTCATCTTTGGAATTTCGGGTGAACCTTTCGAGTTTTATGTACCCAACCGAATCATTAATCATCCCGGAATAAGATACATTCTTAATTCTGATTTCATCTCTTCTTAATTTTACTTTAATAGTATCTTCAATGCCATCTCTCAGAAGCCACATATCTAGTTCTGTGCCTATTTTTCCTTTTGTAAACTTCCTTAATTCCTCAGATTCAGAATAAAGAACATTAGCTGTATCTACTTTTAAAATTCTATCTCCGATTCTGACTCCTTTTTTTCTGGCAGAATAATCGTCCTGTACCTCAACGATGGTTAACATGCTGTCACGGGTTCCCACGGTAATTCCAACTCCGACATAAGAACCATCGGTTATAATATCAATACTTTCACCATCGTTTTCGTTTATGAATACTGTGTAAGGGTCGAGGTTTTTCAGCATACCTTCAATACCATCATCCATCAGGTCTTGTGGGTCAATGTCATCAACATAACTGGACGAAATCTGTTTGAAAACTGCCCCAAATATTTCAAACGATTTATTAACCTTAAAATAAAACTCATCATTTGATGATGTCAGGAGTAATACTAATAAACTTAATGATAAAATATATGGATATAAAAATTTTCTTTTCATTATATTAAATATCTATAATCAACTTAATTAAATTTTTGATGCAAAATAATTATTTACTACATAAATTAATACGTATTATATGGAAGCTTATTTTGGATTTACTTTAGTTAATAATTCAATAATTTTTTTTAATCCTTTATCTTGTGCAATCGAAAGTGCAGTCCTGCCTTTATTATCTCTTAATGTTATATCGGCACCATTTTCAAGCAGCAGGGAAACAGATTCATCCAAACCCTGTTCGGCAGCTATTATTAAAGGAGTTTCCCCCCGGTTGTTTTTTATATCAAGATATGATTTGTTGTCCCTAAGTAATCTGACAACAGATTCCATTTGATTTTTTAATGCTAACATCAAAGCTGTGTTTCCATCTTTATTTTGGGCATTAATATATGCCCCCTTTTTTATAAGAGTCATAATTGCATCAATATATCCTGATTGTGCCGCAAACATTAAAGGAGTCATCCCATCTTCATTGGCATCATTTATCAAAACGTTTTTATTAATAACATTAGTAAATAAATCTATTTCAGGCCTGTTACAAACCCACATGAACAAAGATGTGCCTGACTCATCTCTGACATCATATTGAATATCAGAATTTAACATCATTTCTGCAATTTTACGTCTCTTTAGTTCAATAGCAATAATAATAGCAGGCTTACCATCATCATTTACAACATTCAAATCCATTCCATTATCAATTAATGTTTTTACTGTCTCGATGTCATTGTCTTCAATGGCATCAAACAATTTTTTATTCGCATCTGAACATGCTGTAATTATTAAAAGTGAAAGTAATATAAATAAAATAGAAATATTCTTTATTTTATTTTTTCTTATTAATTCGTAATACTTAATTCGTAATTCGTAATTCATAAATCCATTTTCTCGTTTATAAAACTTACTATTTGAGAAATTGCAATTCTATCCTGATGCATTGAGTCTCTTTCCCTAATTGTAACAGTTGCGTCTTCTAATGATTGTCCGTCAATTGTAACACAGTATGGAGTTCCAATTTCGTCTTGACGGCGATAGCGCCTTCCGATTGCACCGGAAGTATCATATTGAGCCTTGAATTTTTTATGTATATCTTTATATATTTTTTCAGCAAGTTCCGGCATGCCATCTTTATTAACAAGAGGGAATACTGCCACAGTAAGTGGAGCAAGCTTTTTATGAAATTTAAGAACTGTTCTTTTTTCCATCGCACCGCTTTCTGTTGGGGCATCTTCTTCGTTATAAGCATCACAAAGAAAAGCCATAAGTGAACGAGTTACACCGCCTGAAGTTTCCACAACATAAGGGATGTACCTTTCATTATTGACGGTATCAACATATTCAAGTTTCTTTCCTGAAAATTCCTGGTGATTCCTCAAATCAAAATCCGTTCTTGAATGAATTCCTTCAATCTCACCCCAACCAAATGGAAATAAATATTCAATATCCACAGCCATATTTGCATAATGTGCAAGCTTTTCATGAACTTTGAATTTCAACTTTTCTGATTTCAATCCCATGCTCTGATACCAATTCCATCTTTGTTCTTTCCAGTATTCATACCATTCTTTTTCAGTTCCGGGCTTGACGAAGTATTGCATCTCCATTTGCTCAAACTCACGGGTTCTGAAAAGGAAATTCTTAGTATTAATCTCATTTCTGAAAGCTTTTCCTATTTGTGCTATTCCGAAAGGTAGTTTCTGCCGGGTTGTTTCTATTACATTTTTAAAATTCACAAATATTCCTTGTGCCGATTCAGGTCTCAAATAGACAACACTTCCATTGTCCTCGACAGGTCCCACAAATGTTTTAAACATCAGGTTGAAATTTCTGACTTCTGTCCAGTCCTTTGTTCCTGATACAGGGTCGGGTATTTCATACTCCATAATCAGATTGTAATAATCGGACAACTCAACAACACCATTTAACTTATTTTCAAGCTCGTCTGCTTGTATGGTTTTATTCTTTTTCCTTAATCTTTCAATGAATTCTTCAATTAAGTTGTCTGCCCTGTATCTTGCCTTGCTGGTTTTATTGTCAATCATCGGGTCGCTGAACTGGTTTACATGCCCGCTTGCTTCCCAGGTTCGCGGATGCATAAGAATTGAAGCATCAACACCCTCGATATCATCACGGTAAGTCATGGCACGCCACCATTCTTCTTTCAGGTTTCGCAGCAACTCAACACCTAATGGTCCGAAATCCCAGCATCCATTCAAACCTCCATAAATCTCGGAAGACTGAAAAATAAACCCTCTTCTTTTAGCAAGTGATATTATCGTTTCAAGTTTATACATTTTTCTCCACGTTATTCCTGCCAGACAGGAATCTAAAATTATAAATTATTTGTTAATATAAATTTACGAATTGCAAAATTAAGAAATTTCAGAGTTTTTATTGAGAATAAATATGTCAAAGATTCTTTAAAATAAATATTATTATCGTAGTTTATTCAATTATGTTATCAATCATCTTCTTTATTTGTTCATCGGTATAATCCTTAAATGTTGGGTCAGTATTATGTTTAATATCATCTCCATAAAATATTATACTTTTATTTTTTCTTTCAAATAAAATACAATATACATGAGAACTTGCCATAGCAACACCAATTGAAGATTCATATTTTGCAGGCTTTTTTGTATTTGTCCAACTGATTGAACCAATTATCATTGCATAATTCAATTTGTTATATTCTAGAGTATTTAATACTTCTGGTGGAACTTTAAATTTCTTTAAATTCTTTTCATCTTTCAGTATTAACATATATTGCATCAAAATGGTATCTAAATTTTTTTGTTCATCATCATCCAAAATGCAATATTTGTGTGGAATTTTTAAATATTCATCAACTCCATCTTTCAAATTAATTCTAACAATTTTTTCTAATGCTGAATCTGCGTTTGAAATATTTTCATTGTTCTCAATTAAAATCAAAGCTACTGGATTATATACTAATATTGAATCAATTTGTTTAGGATTGTAATCCCCTTTTCTGATATTTCCTGTTGGAAGGATTAGAGACATACAGGAAGTAAAAATAAGTAAGAAAATAAAGAAAAAAAAGTAGAATAGTTTCATATTACCATTACAATTGTTTGTTAACAAATATAAATTTTGTAAATATTAATTTCAAGATTAATAATATGAATTAAAATCTAAAGATATTTTTCAATCCTAATAATTGATTGAAGAATGTGATTCAAATATATTAAATCAACCTTCACTATTCAATAAAATACTTTTTGAATAAATATCATCAATTAAAAATGGACTTATGGATTTACGTGTCAATAAGTCAATTTTATAGCCAGTTTTTTCAGATAATTCTCTTTCAATTTTTACAATTTTCAAAAGTGAAATTCTATTATTGAAATCAACAAGTAAATCAATATCACTATCAGATTTTTGGTTTCCTGAAGCAAATGAGCCAAATAACCTGATGCTATTTATACCATAAGGTATAAGTTCATTGATGATAATATTTTTTAATTCATTTGATAACATTTTAAACAGTAATTATTTTTTTTTATAAAATTATAACATTTAAATCAATTTTGAAAATTCATATTTTGTTTAAAACATTCTTTTCTCTCCTCGCCCAAATTCACTATTTTAGTAAGTTTTGATAAATGTGTTTAATCTTTTTGACCCGATATGCCGAAATCGAGCAGTAACGATATATTGAATGAAGTGCTGAATAACGGCAATGGTGATGGTCTTTCCAAAATCATTGTTCGTGGTGCATCCGAGCATAATCTCAAGCATGTCAATGTAGAAATTCCGAGGGATAAATTCGTTGTCATAACAGGTGTTTCGGGTTCAGGAAAATCCAGCCTCGCTTTCGATACGCTTTATGCCGAAGGTCAAAGACGTTATGTCGAGTGCCTCTCGGCTTATGCACGTCAATATCTTGGAGTAATGAAAAAGCCGGATGTGGATTCTATAGAAGGATTATCTCCTTCAATCTCGATTGACCAAAAATCTATAAGCCATAATCCACGCTCAACAGTCGGAACGGTAACTGAAATTTATGATTACCTGCGGCTTCTTTATGCTAAAATCGGTAAGCAATATTGCGTTGATTGCAATATACCTGTCGAGCAAAAGCACCTCGACCAGATTGTCGAAGAGTCTTTCAGAGATTATTCCGGTAAAAAGATAATGGTGCTTGCTCCTTTGATTCGCTCCCGAAAAGGACATTACCGCGAACTATTTGAACAATTGCTGAAACAGGGCTTTACAAAAGTTAGAATAGATGGCGAAGTACAAGAGTTGCATGACGGATTGCAGGTTGACCGTTACAAAATCCACGACATCGAGCTTGTAGTTGACAGATGTTCGGTTGCTCCGGGACAGGAACACAGGATTAGCGAATCATTCCAGCTTGCCCTGCAAAGAGGGAATGATGCAATGATTATTCTTTCAGAAAATAATGGCAGTTGGAAAGAAAAACTGTACAGCACTACCTATTCCTGCCCTTCATGCGGTAGAGCATATGAACCACTTGCTCCGAATATGTTCTCATTCAACTCACCTTATGGTGCTTGTTCACATTGCGATGGATTGGGTGAATTGAGTGATTTCGATATTAGTTTGATGATACCCGATAAGAGTTTTTCAATCACTGAGGGCGGTATATCTGCACTCGGCAAACAGCGTGAAATGTGGCTCTGGAGCCAGGTCGAAGCGGCGGCTGAGCAATATGGTATTGACCTCAATGTACCAATTCAAAAGCTGTCGGAACAGGATTTGAATATACTGCTTTATGGAACAGATGACAGTACAATAAATATATCTTATCGTTTTGCCGGTGGTAACAAAGTTGTGTATAAACATAAGTTCATCGGCATTATTCCAAGTCTCAAGCATCAGTTTGATAATACGACATCCGGAGCCATCAGAAGGAATCTTGAAGTTTATATGTCAACTTTGAAATGTCCCGAATGTGAGGGTGGGAGGCTTAAGAAAGAAAATCTTGCCGTTCTGATTGATGGACATTCAATAAATGATATTGTTAAATATGATATAAACAATTCATTAGATTATTTCAAGGAACTGCCCGAAAAACTGTCTGAGAGAGACTTAACAATTGCAAACCTTGTTATCAAAGAAATATACAGCAGGCTGAGCTTTCTAAAAGAGGTCGGGTTGTCGTATATCTCAATTGACAGGCCTGTACGAACTCTATCAGGTGGAGAGTCTCAGCGTATCAGGCTGGCTTCTCAGATTGGCTCGGAGCTTGTCGGCATTCTTTATGTGCTGGATGAGCCGAGCATCGGGTTGCATCAGCATGACAATGCCAAATTGATTGATTCCCTGAAAAGATTGAGAGACCTTGGAAATTCAGTCATCGTAGTAGAGCATGACAAACAGATGATCGAAAGCTCCGACTTCGTCGTTGATATGGGCCCCGGTGCCGGTGTTCACGGTGGCGAATTGGTGCTTGCTTCCGAACCTTCTAAGTTTTGCGATTTGCCTGCCGAACAAATAGAAAAATCAATGACTGCGAGTTATCTATGCGGCAAACGGACTATCGGGCTTCCCGAAAACAGAAGGAAAGGAAACGGGAAAAGGCTTCTGCTCAAGGGCGCGAGAGGGAATAACCTGAAGAAAATAAACCTCGAAATTCCTCTCGGAACGATTATCTGCATAACAGGAATGAGCGGAAGCGGGAAATCAACTTTAATTAATGATACTCTCTACCCTATTCTTGCGAGGCATTTTTATAATTCCTCACTTAATCCGCTTGCTTATGATTCCATCGAGGGGTTGGAGCATTTGGACAAGGTGATTGAGATTGACCAGTCGCCGATTGGGAGAACTCCACGCTCGAATCCTGTGACTTACACAGGTATCTTCACTCTCATAAGGGATTTCTATACTTTGCTGACCGAATCGAAAATCAGAGGTTACAAAGCAGGGAGGTTTTCATTCAACGTCAAGGGCGGGAGATGTGAGGAGTGTGAAGGCGGCGGTATTAAGAAAATTGAAATGAACTTTCTTCCTGATGTTTATGTTACATGCGACACATGCAACGGCAGACGTTATAACAGCGAAACACTTGATGTCAAATACAAAGGGAAATCAATTGCCGATGTTCTCGCAATGACAGTCGAGGAAGCACTCGAATTTTTCAGTGAAATTTCAAAAATCAAGAATAAGCTTCAGACCCTCGTTGATGTCGGATTGACTTATATCACTCTCGGACAGCAGGCTCCCACACTGTCTGGAGGCGAGGCACAACGCGTCAAGCTTGCGGCTGAACTTTCTAAAACCAGCACCGGTAAAACGCTGTACCTTTTAGATGAGCCGACAACCGGACTGCATTTCGAGGATGTGAGAATACTTCTCCGCTTGCTGACTAAACTTGCCGATAAAGGAAATACAATCGTGATTATCGAGCATAATCTTGATGTCATCAAATATGCGGATTGGCTGATTGACCTCGGTCCCGAAGGCGGCGATGCGGGTGGCGAAATAATTGCAGAAGGCAGTCCGGAAGAGATTGTGAAGGTGAAGGGTAGTTATACGGGAATGTACCTGAAAAAAGAATTAACAAATAACAATTAACAATTCACAATTTTTTTTTCTTGTCATTCTCAGCAAAGCGAAGAATCATTTTCCTATTGCTAAAGGGAGATTAAGAGAGATTATAAATCATATCACAATTCTATCGCTTAGCGATTATATGTTAGTAGTAAGTACATAACCACACCAACCCTTATCCCGTAGGGATTATATAATTAATTAGTTACACGGAGTCGCACTGAGTTATGAACAGAGTTGCTCAGAGAAATTGTCTGTATTAGGATTTGTAGGATTTGCGGATTGCAGGATTTTTTTCCTTAATTATTCACTATTAGTTATTCCCTATTCTTTGATCACTATTCACGAAAAAAACTCCTCCTCACCATTCTCTTTATTGAATCACTTGGTGGCACTCTTGAATGTTTGTATTTCGCATAATCTGGGGAAGCAGACGCATTCAAAATACTTCATACAGGTCTGCCCTCAAACATTTTTATTTTTTTTAGGTCTCTTTTTTTATGCTTTTGTGCTTCTTCTAAATCGTAATCAGACTGCAATCCGAGCCAGAACTTTGCTGATGTGCCGAAATATCTGCTCAAACGGAGAGCAGTATCAACGCTAATGCTTCTTCTGCCTTTG
>JAKAKE010000172.1 GCA_021824625.1 Bacteroidota bacterium
TCCAACCCGAGTACTTTTTTAGGGTATGAATAGGTTATTTCTTTGTTTTCTTTTTTGACTTCAATTATTCCGTTGAAAATCATTTTTTCTCCGTTGTGCTCGGCAATCTCACCTTTGTCGTCATAACAAGTAATCACTATCGGGCTATTCGCTTGCCAATCCGTTTCGATTTTTATCGACCCTCCCCATGTCTTCATACCTTCTGTGGTGCTAATGGCATGCCACACCTCATGTATTGGTGCTAATATTTCAATGGTAAATGTCGATGTGTTCATAGTTTCCATTATATATTATTTTGATAATTTTTTATAACGCCCAGGCCAACATACAGGGCATGTGCCACTTCCTTTATATTTATGTCCTCGGCTACATATTTTCAATTTTCCTTTTGTGGTTTTCATAATTTCCTTGATGACAAATTTCTATTTATCTTGCTCTCGATTCGGATACCTCCACGACCAGCGTGGCTTTTCTCCTTTCCAATAACTAACCACCATCATTACTGATGTAAGCGCGACAAATGGAATAAACACCCCGTAGAGCGTATCACTAACTGAGTGAGAATTATTGTCAATCCATATAAAAATGCCGACTAAAAGCGCTATATAAACCAAAGTGACAAGCCAACCTTGCCATGTAGACGGTGTCCAACCCCAGCCATAACTCCTTTTTTTAAACCAGTATTTGTCCATTAAAGATTTAACGCTTGAATAGTTGCCCATACTTCTTCTTTTATTTTAGCTTGGTCCATAATTTTGTCCTTTAAATTATTTTATCAATATACGCTATTTACGAGCAACCATCCGGTAGCACACGTATAAGGATTTACTTGTTGTGTACAAAATTAAAATTCAAGACTTATAAAAAAAAATTTATTTTTTTTTAAAAATATTCCTAACATAATGAAGTTTATAAGAATAGCAACAAGTTTTATCTTGGTAAAAATTTGATTTGCTTTTTTTGTGGGCCCTGAGGGACTTGAACCCCCAACCTACGGATTATGAGTCCGGCGCTCTAACCAGTTGAGCTAAGGGCCCCCGTTGTGTCATTTCAATATGACTTTAAAAAAGGACTGCAAATTTACGAAATCTTTTTATTCATATCAACTGTGGAGAGTAGATAATATTATAATGTCAGGAGTAACCCCTGACATTGTCAAATTAAAAAATGATATTATACCTTCAATTATTCACTATTCGTTATTCACGAATTAATAATTAAATAGTCCGAGAAACAGTCCGAATTGTGCATACAATCCGCTTGCATTCAATTTATCTGGTGGCTTGTTCGATTCAGAAAATGCTGAGTTTTTATTGAATTTCCATTCATTCATTAATGAAACAGAATATCCTGCACTGCCTCTTAATGCAATGAAAGGAGTTAATGCAAACTCTATATTCAGATGTGGTTGAACGAGCCAATATCCTGCATCTGTTTTGCTCATGAAGTTATCGGGATTAGAATTTTCATTGAATTGATTCCAATTATATTTGCTTGTTGTTCTGAAATATTCGATAGCCATTGTACCCCATCCGAAATTGACTCCTACTAATACCGCAAGACGACGGGTAGGGACATAAGCATAATCGAAGGAGATTCCGTTGAAACTGACGGAATAGTCAATACTTCTCGTAGTATCTGCATTTACAGCTTTAATTGTTTTAGAACCACCTGCACCAAAGAAGCCAAGCCTCATATTTGGTATTATACCGATTGCTGTGAAGCCTTCGGCTCCGGGCATGAATATATTAGAGCCTTTGAATCTCTCATTTCCAAATGAAGGGAAATTTGATTCTATCATTTTGTCAATTTCATTAAAATTTGCGAAGAAAAATGTACCTGTGAATCCACCTGCTATTGCGAAGTAAGGAATTTTATCTTCTTTCATCGGAGAGCTTTCAAAAGACAAATCAAGACTGTCGAGCATATCATCCTGAGACCATGCAGTCATAGAGCCGAACAGAATTAATGCTAAAGCAAAAATTTTAATTCTCATAAATTTCCTCATTATTATTTATTTGATTTTTTTCAAAATTAATCAATCTATTTATATGAACACACTATTATTAGATGTGCCGTTTTATTGAAAAAACGAAACGAATAAGAATAAGATTTATTCTTAGGTGAAATTTTTTTTCTTAAATTTATAAACCTTATTTTCAAACCTATAACATTAGTAAAAAAGTGAAAAGGTTCGTCAAACCTTAATACCTTATTAAAGTGTTAATAAGGTTTGTTGGTTAGGCTTTAATTGCTACTAAGGTTTTGTGGATGCAATAAGGTTTTTCATTTATACAAATAGATTTATTAAGTAATAATCTTTTATTTATTACGTTACTATACTATTAATTATTGAGACATTTAGAACAAATAAAGAATCAATATGAACATTACTTTTCCGGATGGAAGCGTCAGGGAGTATCCTGCAGGAACAACAGGTATGGAAATTGCAAAATCCATATCCGAAGGACTTGCAAGGGAAGCTCTCGGTATTTTTGTAAATGAAAAAAAATATGATTTATCCCGTGCTATTAACGAGGACGCATCAATACGCATCGTAACTTTTAATGATGAAGAAGGCAAGGAAATTTTCTGGCATTCATCTGCACACCTGATGGCAGAAGCTATATCGTCCATTTATCCTGGAGTTAAATTCGGCGTTGGTCCGGCAATAGAAAACGGATTCTATTATGATGTTGACCTGCCTGAAGGTACTGTCATATCAATTGACAATCTTCCTCAGATTGAAGAAAAGATGCGTGAGCTTGCTAAGAAAGAATCCGAATACAAAAGAATTGAAATCTCATGGGATGATGCGGTAAAACATTTCAAAGAAGTCGGCGATGAGTACAAGCTTGAACTTCTTGACGGTTTGAAGAATGACGAAATCACTTTTTACCAGCAGGGGAATTTTATTGATTTATGCCGCGGCACGCATGTTCCTAATTCCAGAATGTTAAAGAATGTCAAGCTTATGTCTGTTGCCGGTGCATACTGGAAGGGAGATTCAAGCAGGAAAATGATGACAAGAGTATATGGCATTACTTTTCCTAAAAAGTCAATGCTCGATGAACATCTCCTCATGCTCGAAGAAGCAAAGAAACGGAACCACCGCAAACTTGGAAGAGAGCTTGAATTATTTATTATTAGTCCTGAAGTTGGAGTAGGGCTACCTCTCTGGCTACCGAAAGGAACTATAGTTCGCAGGATATTAGAAAACTTTATAAGCGGTGAACTGAAAAAGCGGGGCTATAAAGAAGTCATCACACCGCACATAGGAAATTTGAATTTATATAAAACATCTGGACATTATCCTTACTATTCTGATTCTCAGTTCGCACCGATTAAAGTCGAGGAAGAAGAGTACATGCTTAAACCTATGAACTGCCCTCATCATCATTCAATTTATGCATCCAAGCCAAGAAGCTATAAAGAACTACCGCTTAGGCTGGCAGAGTTCGGCACAGTTTACAGATATGAGCAGTCGGGTGAATTGACAGGGTTAATCCGTGTTCGCGCATTCACACAGGATGATGCACATATTTACTGCATGCCCGAACATTTAAAAGATGAATTAAAGAATAACATTGACTTAACCCAGCTTGTATTCAGGACATTTGGAATGGGAGTAACAACAAGGTTATCATTCAGAGATGACACCGAAGGAAAATACGTTGGAGATTTGGAAACATGGAAAGCAGCCGAAAGAATAATCAAAGAAGTTGCTGATGAAATCGGGTTGAATTATAAAATCGGATTAGGTGAAGCATCATTCTACGGACCGAAAATTGATTTTATAGTTAAGGATTCAATTGGTAGAAAGTGGCAGTTAGGCACTGTTCAGATTGATTATGTTATGCCCGAACGATTCAAACTTGAATACACAGGTGAAGACAATCAGAAGCATAGGCCTGTTGTAATTCACAGGGCGCCTTTTGGTTCGATGGAAAGATTTATGTCAATTTTAATCGAGCATTTCTCAGGAAATTTCCCATTCTGGATTGCACCCGTTCAGGCAAGCATTCTTCCCATCAGCGACAAGCAGCATGATTATGCACAGGAGATTGAGAGTAAGTTAGACAAACTCGGATTCAGGGTTACGACAGATTTGCGTAGTGAAAAAGTAAACAGAAAAATCGCAGAATCAGAACAGCAGAAAATACCTTTTGCATTAATTGTCGGTCAGAAGGAAGCCGAAAGCGGTTCAGTGGCACTGCGACAGCACGGTAAGGGTGATGTAGGTGCAAAAACAATTGATGAACTTGTGAATCTGTTTAATGATTTGAATAAACCCGGAGTGATTGAGTAAAAAATATTTCTGACATTACGCAGAGTTTGTCATATATCTTTATTAAAATTTAAAATTTTCAATTTAAAATATTAAAATTTTTAAACAGCTTTTTTGTTATTTCCATTAAAATTAAATGTTCTTTATGTTCATACATTAATGATTAGAGGTTTTTTTTATTCAATTAGGATGTATTGGTTCATCGCAAATTGGAATTTTACCATATAAAAATAAGTTGATTTAAACCGCCATTCTAACCTGTATCCTGTTCTTAGCAGCTCATTACGCTCTTGCAAGAGAAAAAGTAAGGCTTGAAATATTCTTAGAGAATCTTAAAGATAAAATTAACCAGGATGGAGGTAAACAAGTATTAATCAGGAATCTTAATAAAATCACAAAATATGTTAGACAAATAGCTTTATAAAAATTAGTTTCTAATAATTATTCAATTTCTTTCATCAACTTTCTTTTTCAAATTCTTCAAAATATTCATTAGTGTTGTAACTGATTTTTTCAAATCTTCAATAGTTCCATTATTTTCAATAACAAAATCGGCGAGGCTTGTCTTTTCTTGTTGTGAGTTTTGCAGTTTCATACGTAAGCGGGCAAGCTCTTCTGTCATTCCTGTTCGCTTTGTTATTCTCTTTATTGCATTTTCCTCTCTTGAATCAACGACAATGACATAATCAAAACCTTCTTCGAGTTCTGCTTCATAGATTAAAGCACTTTCTATGAAGACGAGAGGTTCACCTTTTTCTTCATACTTCTGCACTTCTTCAATTATATAATCAATGACAGGTGGATGAACGATCGAGTTGAGAAGTGCGAGGTTTTTTTTGTGTTCGCTTGTTTTACCAAATACTAAATCTGATATAAATTGAGAATTAAGTGAACCGTCTGAATTGTAAGACTCAGAGCCGAATGCACGGAAGATTTTATTTTTGATATTAAAATCACTAACCATCAATTCTTTTGCTTTTTCATCTGTTGAAATCACGATATAGCCAAGTTCAGAAATGAAATTAGTGACAGTGGTTTTGCCGCAGCCAATCCCGCCTGTTATGCCTATTACTATTGTGCCGACTTGTGTTTCATCCATATGTATAATCTTATTAATTACTGTTATTCAGAATTTATTATTTCTTATCAAATAATTTATAATTTTCAATTTTAAATTTATATGAACCTTAACCTATTTTCCGCACTAATTTATTTTAATAGGTATTGATTTTGAACCACTTAATCTATTTTTCAATTTATTCATTGAAAATTAGAAATTATAAATTGAAAATTATATATCATCAATAAAATTTATCATTTCAAAACATCAATTATTATTTTTTAATAAGTGAATACCTCAGATGGTCCTCCCTTTTCCCTGCGATTTCCAAATAACTATATGCAATACCTTCCTTTTTGAATCCGAGTTTCTCCACAAGTTTAACTGATTGTTTGTTTGCCGGCATAATATTTACTTCAATTCTGCAAATCATTAGCTCATTAAAAATATAATCAATGACTTTTGTCAGTGCTTCAGTCATAAATCCTTTTCTTCCCTCAGATTCATCAATTTTAAATCCGACACCGCAGGAATTCGCAGCACTTCTTATTATGTTGAATATTGAAATATCGCCTATAATCTTTTTATAATGAAAATCATCTTTACTAAAAATGTAAAATCGGATTGCACTGTCCTCAACCATCAAATCGAATTCAGTCCAGAGTCTTATTGTTTGGTATTCATCTGTTAAAGCATTTTTGTCGTAAGATGGTAAATACTTCTCGAAATATGATTTGTTTCCGGATAAATAATCAATTATAACAGGAACAAATACAGGATTCAGGACTTTCAGCACAAGTCTGTCAGTTACTAATTCTATTTCCTGTGCAGGGTCAATTTTCATTCTCAATTTATTAAATGATAATAAACAAATTTCAAAACAAAATTAGGTAATTATGAGTAATTAGCAATCTTTGAAAAAATTAGCTTGTTTGTTAACATATAAATAGATAAATTAGTAATGACTAAAAAATAAATTAGTCAAAACTAATTTAATTTAACAACTTTTAATGGGGATTCAATTTATGAAAATAAAATTAATAATAGCAATGCTTATTATATCATTGTTATCACTTTCGAGTGTAGCATTGGCATCAGAACACTTGAATAAAGCAGAAATTAAATTTTCTACAATTAAATCAGAAGATAAGGTAAAAATTGAAACAATCACTTTATTGTTAAAAGGTGTTTCTGATGCTGATTTGAGTACGGATAACAAAACCTTAATTGTAAAATATAATCCGGATGAAATTTCCAGTAATATGATTATTTACACTTTAACAAGTCTTGGCTATACCGGAAATTTAGAAAAAGACACTGAAGTTGCTTCCAATGAATAACATTTAATTCAGGACAATTTAGGAGGTATGAAATAATGGAACAGCAATTTGAACAAATTCTAAAACAGCAAAAAGAAACATGGAATAAATTTTCTTCCGGCTGGAAGAAATGGGATAACCTTGCAATGGATTTTATGAAACCGGTAGGTGATGAAATCATACGCTTGCTCGAGCCAAAAAACGGCCACGTTGTTCTTGATATTGCGTCAGGGACAGGTGAACCCGGATTGACGATTGCCTCAATGTTAACAGGTGGAAAGGTTGTTATTTCTGACCTTTCAGATGGTATGCTTGATATAGCACGTGAGAATGCAGCAAAAAGGGGAATTAAAAATGTCGAAACTCATACATGTGATGTGTGCGAACTTCCGTTTCCCGACAACACATTTGATGCCATTAGC
The DNA here is from genome assembly GCA_021824625.1 of Bacteroidota bacterium. Classification (GTDB taxonomy): domain Bacteria; phylum Bacteroidota; class Ignavibacteria; order Kapaibacteriales; family UBA2268; genus XYC2-FULL-35-21. The sequence goes on from JAKAKE010000172.1 coordinate 7,090, forward strand.
TGCCGTTTCGGTTTTATGTTTTTCCCGGATATGACATTAGCTGCTAAAGAAATGGTGCGTGTTCTGAAACCCGGAAGCAGGATAGCTTCAGCGGTTTGGGATGCTCCGGAAAAAAATTTCTGGGTAACGGCTACGATGGGAACAATCAAAAAAAATATGGATTTACCTACACCTCCTCCTGATGCTCCGGGTATTTTTCGTTGTGCCAAGGATGATGTTTTATACGATTTGTTTAAACAGGCAGGATTAAAAAATGTTTCTCATAAGGAAGTTTCAGGTAAACTGAATTGCAAAACAACAGATGTTTATTGGAATTTTATAACAGAAGTTGCTGCTCCAGTTGTAGATGCTCTTGATAAAGCCGATGATGAAACCAGGGGAAAAATAAAACAAGAAGTTTTTCAGTCAGTGAAACAAAAATATCCTGATGGAAATGTAGCAATAGACTCGAGTGCTCTTGTTTTTTATGGTGAGAAATAATTTTCGGTATTCCTTCGTAGGAATAATAGCATAAACGCATAACTGCGTTTAAGAAATAACTGGTGACGACCAAGGTGAAACCTCTTTGAATTTAATTTTCTTTTGTATCGGGTAAACTGAAGTAGCGTCAAATAAATAAGTAGTTATACGTCATGCTATTATAACTGTGCGAACACAAACTTTACTATGAATAAACTAACTTTAATCATTATACTATTAACTTCACTGTTTGTACTTTTTTAGTTGTTATAGCGATACGACTGACAAGGCTTCGCAAACTCAAACTAAATTACAAGAAATGACCGTTACAGTAGAAACTTTAAAGCAAATCCTTGAAGCATTCAATCGCCATGATCTTGATGCGATTATGGAGTTCTTTGCCGATGACTGCTCCTTTGATATGCCAAAGGGTACAGAACCCTGGGGGCAACGCTTCATCGGGAAAGAATATGTACGTGAGGCTCTTGCCGGTCGTTTCAAAGGTATTCCTGATGTTCATTACGGAGACGACCGTCATTGGGTGGCAGCCGATATGGGAGTGTCGGAATGGACGCTCACCGGAACAACAACTTCTGGTGTTAAGGTGAAAGTGCGGGGTTGTGATCTTTGGGAGTTTCGGAATGGCAAAATCATCCGAAAGAATTCCTATTGGAAAATAGTTCAGCAATGAAAGCTGTGATTGATTCTCATACACGCTATACACTGACATGACTAGGATACTTACATAAACAAAGTTAATTTATAATAAAACTGATGCCTTTGGCAGCAGTTAGACCTTATCAAAATTTGCCTCTTTAGGAGCTTTTTTTAAACCACCATAGCCAGTGGTGATGGTGGTTTAATGATGAATTCAAATAAATTTGTAGATACTGAGATAAATTCATAAATTTGTAGTCTGTCTAAAATGAAAAGATAAAAAAGTGGGCCCCATAGACTAATGGTTAGGTCATCAGCCTTTCACGCTGACAGTAGCGGTTCGAATCCGCTTGGGGTCACATAAAGAGCCGCTTTCAACAACAGCGGCTTTTTTCAATTTAAGGATAAAACCTGATTCCGAGACCTGTGTCAACTCCTGTTCCAAATGCAGGTGAGATGCCAATCAGAACTCCTAATTCAAGAAATATTTCAATAGGTGCCCGTTTCGGTATTATATTCACTCCAAAGACACCTCTAACGGCAATGCCTGCTTCGCCGCGGTCACGGAAATAGAATCTCTCATGGTCTTCCTTATACCAGTAGCTGTGCCCTTCACCAACACCGACTACGACACCCGGTCCTGCGTATAACTTGACAACCTGTGAATTGAATGCATCGAAATGCCAGAGATAATCTCCATTGAACCTTAAACCGCCAAAATAGGAACTTCCGACATCAACCACAAACGCGTTTTCCCTGCTTGTCCAGAATTTTAATGTTCCTCCCGTGGGGTCGCCAAACATGATTCCAAAGCCGAATGATTTACCACCCGGCCCTTGTGCAGAACTAATCTGCAATGAAAAAATTAATAATAAAATCGAAAAGAATAGGTGTATTTTCTTCATGCTGTTCCTTTATTTAATAATATCATTGATTTTTGAAAGTTTGACGATTTTATTGATGAGATATTGAAATGAAATATTCATACTGTATGATACAAGAGTCAATAGAGGAACAAAACTAATTGTCTGAACCATGATTTGTCTGATTATATAAAGTCTAATAATAATTTACACAATGAATAAAATTTTGTATATTTGCATTATGTTAAACAATGCAGGTATACAAATGCCAAAATCAAGATTAAAAGTAACACGATCAACTGCTGAAGAGA
>JAKAKE010000160.1 GCA_021824625.1 Bacteroidota bacterium
GCTGAATTTTACAATTTCAAAATATATGCCGGGAAATTTTTCTCGTAATAAATTTACAGTTTGTTCAGTTTGAACTGTTGCCAGTAAACTTGGACGAGTAGCGACAACATATTTATTTTTCAATTGCATTTATTTCTATCTAATAAAATTCAAAGACAGCAAAATTAAGAAAATTACATAGTTTTAGGAAAATTAAGTTATGGGTATTGTAATGCTTCAAATGAAAATGGAATTTAGAAAAGGAAAATTCTTAAATCATTTTTTTTTGTTTTTTACTCTTTTTCTTTATGTCTTTAACCCAAAATATTCATTAGAAACTATGAAATACCTAAGGACTAAGAACAGGCTTGTCATCCTGAGGAGTGAAACGACGAAGAATCTCTTACACGAATGAGATGCTTCGACTTCGGTCAGCATGACATTTACAAACTATTATGAATTTCCTAATGAATAATTAGGGTTAAATGTATTAAGAAACTTTTTGTATGCTTATTACCACAGTGTTTTCCATAATCACGAACAGTTGTTTTAATAATTTGAAATAACCAACAATTTAAAATAATCTATTCCTGAAAAATCTCAAATTATTTTTTCGGGATTTTTACTTTTACTTCATTCTTTCTTCTGAAAACAACCGGCAATGCCTCGCTTATATGCTTTACCGGGATAATCTTCAAACCCTCTTTGATATTAACATTAATATCTTCGATATCCCTTTCGTTATCCTTCGGAATAAGCACAGTACTGATTCCAATTCGCTTTGCAGCAAGAAGTTTTTCGTCTAAACCTCCAATCGGAAGAATATTCCCCCTCAAAGTGATTTCACCTGTCATAGCAATATCACCTCTTATCGGCTTGTTTGTAGCCGCAGATATAAGTGCTATAGCCAGTGTGATTCCTGCCGAGGGGCCATCCTTTGGGATTGCTCCTTCAGGAACATGTATGTGAATTTCTTTATGTTTCTGGAAATTTTCAGCAATATTTAATTCTTTATGATTCGAGCGCACATAAGACAAAGCCGCCTGTGCAGATTCTTTCATTACGTCGCCAAGTTTGCCTGTTAGTGTTAGCTTTTCTGCACCCGGCATAATCGTAACTTCGATTGACATTGTCTCGCCCCCGATGCTCGTCCATGCCAAACCTGTTGCTACGCCTACCTTATCATCGAGCTGGTCTTTTTTATCTTTGAATTTCGGTGCTTTCAGAAACTCCTCAATTTTTTCGGCAGTAATTACCAGGTCTTTATTTTTCATCATTTTATTGAACTGCGGATTCTCTCTCAAAGCTTTTCTCACTTTCTCCGAATCGCCGTTCTGTCTTGTCTTCCTGGTCTTATCATAATCTGTAACGAGCTCCCTCGCAATTTTCCTGAGAACAGAGCCAATCTCTCTTTCAAGGTGTCTCACACCCGCTTCACGAGTATATTCACGAATCATCCTGAAAATAGCCTTATCGTCAAATTTAATTTTATATTTATTCAAACCGTATTCTTCGAGTATCTTGGGGACAATGTGCCGCTTTGCAATTTCAAGTTTATCAGGTTCGAGATAACTGCTTATATCAATTATTTCCATCCTGTCTTGCAGTGGAATCGGAATGTCATATTTAACATTTGCCGTCGTGATAAAAAGCACATTCGATAAATCATAATCCACCTCGATATAATGGTCATTGAATGCAACATTCTGCTCCGGGTCAAGCACTTCGAGCAGTGCCGAAGACGGGTCGCCGCGGAAGTCCATTGACATTTTATCAACTTCATCAAGCAATATTACAGGATTCACAGTTCCTGCTTTTTTCATTGATTGAATTATCTTGCCGGGCATTGCACCTATATAAGTTCTGCGATGCCCCCTGATTTCTGCTTCATCCCTGATGCCGCCTAATGAGAATCTTACAAACTTCCTGCCTAATGCTTTCGCTATTGACTTGGCAAGTGATGTTTTACCGACTCCGGGCGGCCCCACAAAGCATAGTATCTGTCTTTTGAGTGAACCTGCAAGATTCAGTATAGCAATGAATTCAAGAATTCTGTCCTTTGGTTTTTCAAGGTCATAATGGTCCTCATCAAGAATAGTTTTTACATGCTCGATATCCATGTCGTCATCGGTTCTCAGTGTCCAGGGCATTGATGTCAGCAGTTCAAGATAAGTTCTGTTGACAGAATATTCAGGTGAAATTGTAGGAGTTTTTTTCAGCCTGTCGAACTCTTCATAAGCTTTTGCTTTGATTGCTTCGGGCATTCCGGCTTTCTCAATTGCTTCCTTTATTGCAGAAAGTTCAGGTGTAGCTTCGTCATCATCTCCAAGCTCTTTTTGCAATGCCCGGATTTGTTCCTGAATATAATATTTTTTCTGCGATTTCTGAATCGTATCCTGCACCTTGCCGTCAATCTCATCTTCGAGTTGAAGCATCTCGAGCTCCTGTGACAAAATGGATGATAATTCAAAATACTGCTTCTGCAAATTCTTTTTCTCGAGAACTTTTTGCTTTACTTCGATTTTCTGATTCACATTTGCTACTGCAAAATACATTTTTCTCACAGGGTCGTCAATGTTATCGAATGCACTGATAATATCCGGAGGCACATGAGAGCTTACTTTCACATATTCTGCAAACTGGTCTGATGTCAGTCTTATTAACGCATTCAATTCCTTGTCCGGTTCAGTATGTTTATGTATGACTTGCGCAATCTCTGCTTCGAGATAATCCTTATCTCTTGTTTGTTTGACTATTTTTGCCTGGAACAAGCCTTCGACAAGAACTTTGAGCAGATTGTTGGGGAGCCGCAGTACCTGTATAATCTTGGCAATCGTTCCGTAAGTGTAGATGTCCTCAAATTTCGGTTCATCCACATTCGGCTTCATCTGTGCAGAGACAAAAATATATTTATCGCGTTCAAGTGCTTCCGCAACTGCTTTGAGTGATGACGTCCTGCCTATCAGTACAGGAAATATCATGTAAGGAAAAATTATTATATCTCTTAATGGCAGAACTGTTAATATTTTCGGGACACTCCCGCTTTTACCTTCAACTTTTTTTATTGCTGACAAAAGGTCGTCTTTATTTTCCATATTTTTTATTTAGTGTATAAAAAAAATCAAGTCCATTGAAGAATATCATAGCATTTTATTTTATGTTTATAGCCGTATCTTATTGGTTTGTAATTTTATCAAGAGTAATTTTGTTACTGTTCTTGAAACAGAAAATAAATTAATATTCAAAAATGTCAGAAAATATTACCTTCATAAAAGAATTATTCATTGACGGGTTCTTTCGACAGCCGCAATTCAGGTGAAGTAATCAAAAAAGAACTCGCCACAATCCAAAACGACATCATCAGAGAAGAAACAAAACAATACCTCAAACGCATTGAAGACGGAAAGAGGGATTTGTATTTGTAAACCAAATTCTGTGCAATTCAGTAATATTTTACAAAACTAAATGTAAAAAAAATAAATGGTAATAATAAGATAATTAATTATCATTTTTCCATTATCAATTAACAATTATGGGTTGAATTTGTTTAATCAGTTCTCTAATCTTATTTTTATTACTCTATTTATGGACAAATTTCTAAAAAAGAAAAATATTTAACCGGAGGAATAATTGAAATCAATCAGAAACTTTTCATTCGACACGAAATGTGTTCATGCAGGAACCAAGGAAGACCAGTATGGCTCAGTGATTACACCAATTTACCAGGTATCAACTTTTAAATTTAAAAATGCGAACCATGGTGCAAGACTTTTTTCAGGTGAGGAAGACGGGTACATTTACACCCGAATGCGTAATCCAACAATCGAAGCTCTCGAGGATAGCATTGCAATACTCGAAGGTGGTGCAAAAGCTCTTGCTTGCTCGAGCGGTATGGCTGCCTCTCATACTTTGATTGCAACATTATTAAATTCAGGTGACCATGCAATTTGCAGTGAATCGGTTTATGGGCCTACACTCACTTTACTTCAAAATATAATGTCTCGCTTTGGAATTAAATCTTCTTTCGTTGACACATCAAATTCAATTAACGTTAAAAATGCTTTGAAACCTAACACCAAACTGGTATTTGTCGAAACCCCGGGAAATCCTACATTAGTAATATCAGACCTTCAGGCTATTGCAGATATCACTCATAAACATGGTGCAAAGCTCGCTGTTGACAATACTTTTATGAGTCCTGTGCTTCAGAATCCTTTTAAATTCGGAGCTGATTATATCATTCACAGCCTCACAAAATTTTTAAATGGTCATGCTGATGTCGTTGGGGGAGTAATTGTATTGAAGGAACAAAGTGAATTTGAAAAATTCCGCAAAAGTCTGAATCAGTTTGGAGGAGTGATTGACCCTTTCAATTCATTCCTTGTGCATAGAGGAATTAAAACACTTCAAATCAGGATGGAAAGACATTGTCAAAATGCTCAAAAAATTGCTGAATATCTCGAAAAGCACGAGGAAGTAGAATGGGTGCGTTTCCCCGGTCTTACAAGCCACCCTCAATTTGAACTTGGAAAAAAACAAATGTATGGTCCCGGTGGTATGATTTCATTTGAATTGAAAAAAGGGTTAGAAGCCGGGAAAATTCTGATGGACAATGTTCAGATTTGGCAATTGGCTGTCAGTCTGGGTGGAGTTGAATCATTAATCCAGCATCCGGCATCTATGACTCATGCAAGCATGGGCAAAGAAGCACGTGAACAAGCAAAAATTACGGACGGACTAGTTCGATTGTCAGTTGGTATCGAAGATGCAGATGAATTAATAAATGGACTCGAAGAAGGATTTAAGAAAATATGATTTTATCTTTGTCATTCTGAGCACAGCGAAGAATCTAATGCTTATTGTAGAAAAAGAGAGATTCTTCACTTCGTTCAGAATGACAGTTCAAATTTGAATTATACCTTTAATAATATTCTGTTGAAAAGCAAAAAAGGCACTGAAATGTCAATCATCACTGTCAATCCGGCTACTGAAGAAATACTGAAAGAGTATGATGAATACTCTTATGAAAAGATTGATAAAACAATTCAACAAGCAAATCAGGCTCATGTTATCTGGAAAGAAACATCTTTTTCAGAGCGTTCGAAACTCATGCTTAATGCCGCATCAATTCTAAGAAACAAAAGAAAAGAATATGCTGAATTGATGGCTCTCGAAATGGGTAAGCCTCTTGCCCAAGGATTATCTGAAGCAGATAAATGTGCATGGGTTTGTGAGTATTATGCCGAAAATGCTGAACAGCAGCTGAAAGACGAGCATATCAAAACTGAAATGACTAAGAGCTATGTTACATTCAATCCACTTGGTGTTGTTCTTGCAATTATGCCCTGGAATTTTCCGTTCTGGCAGGTATTCCGCTTCGCCGCACCAGCTCTTATGGCGGGGAATGCAGGCATCCTAAAACATTCGAGAAACACAATGGGATGTGGAATAGCAATCGAAAAAATATTTCTGGAAGCAGGTTTTCCCGAAGGATTGTTTTCCAATCTTGTTGTTGGCTCTTCAATCATGGAAAAAGTAATTGAGCATCCTCTTATTCAGGCAGTAACATTAACAGGAAGCACTCCCGTTGGACAGCAGGTTGCAGCAAAAGCCGGCTCACTTATTAAGAAAACAGTAATGGAACTCGGTGGAAGCGACCCCTATATTATTTTGGAAGATGCGGATTTGGACCTGTCTGCCGAAACCTGCGTCAATGCACGTTTAATCAATAGCGGTCAAAGTTGTATTGCCGCTAAACGTTTCATTGTTGTTAAGTCAGTTCTGAAACAATTTGAAGAATTGTTTGTAGAGAAAATGAGAACGAGAAAAATGGGTAATCCTTTTGATGCTGATGTAACAGTCGGTCCACAGGCTCGTAAAGATTTACAAATTGATTTGCACAAACAGGTAACAGAGAGTATTTCAAAAGGTGCAAAACTTCTGCTTGGCGGCTATATTCCAGAAGGTAAAGGATATTTCTATCCGCCAACAGTTTTAACAAATGTTGCAAAAGGAACTCCTGCATATATTGAGGAATTGTTCGGACCAGTTGCGGCAATTATCCCTGTTGAAAATGAAACTCAGGCAATCGAAATAGCAAACGACACAATCTTCGGTCTGGGTGCCGCAGTTTTCACAAATGATTTGGAGCGAGGTGAAAGAATCGCATCAAAAATGCTTAATGCAGGATGTTGTTTCGTTAATGAATTTGTAAAATCTGACCCTCGTCTTCCCTTCGGCGGCATCAAGCAATCCGGCTATGGCAGAGAGCTTTCCCACTTCGGCATCAAAGAATTTGTAAACATCAAAACTGTGTGTGTGAAGTAATGTCACCCTGAGCGTAGTCGAAGGGTGTCATTCTGAACTTGGTTCAGAATCCATAGCCAAAACCCAAATCGACTTAATTTCACTTCGTTTAGCTAAGGTTAGGGTAGGTGTAAAAATCCCGTAATCCCTTAATCCTATTCAGACAGTTGTTAAAGGTGGAGGTAAAAGTGAGGGAAGAAAAGGAAAATGAAAACTACTATGTTTTTTTTTCAGCATTAATTTATTAATTTTAAATATGGAAAAACTTGGTTACATAGAATTACATATATCAGGAAAGAAGGGTGCTTTCGATATTAATCCTGATAATTACGATATTCGAGATATCATAATTGATATACAGCATGTTGAAAATTTACTATTTCCGGGAGAAAAATCAAACCGTCCTATTATTAGTTACCGTATTGATGATGGTTCTGTTAAACATATATTTAAAACCGGTGTTCAATATATTATTGGTCTAAATGCAATTCTTTATCAAGTAATACTATCAAATAATATTGACTTCTTAGAACCAAATACTGCAAAAGCTATGGAATATTTTCAAGATGCAGCTATTAAAAAAGATATTTCAATTAATATTAAAACCTCACAACCTGATACACCGAATTTAATAATTGACAAAACAACAAATTTTAGAAGAACTCTATCTACTTGGGTAGATTCTGAATTTTATTTTTATGGAAAAATTACAAATGCCGGAGGCAAGGATAAAGCGAATATTCATCTTGTCACAAGCGAACTTGGTACAATTATAATACAAACACCACAGAGTATATTAGAGGAACTTGAAAATAATATACTGTATAAATCTTATGGTATTAGAGCCATAGGAAGGCAAAATTTGGAAACGGGTGAAATTGAAAGTGGTTTGAAATTTTTAGAAATGATTGATTATACTACTATAATTAATGACGAATATTTAAAAAAACTTAGAAAAAAAGCAATGAATTGGTTGCAAAATATTAAACCTGATGAATGGTTATCTGAAGTCAGAGGCGGATATGAAAACTAACGGAGTATTACTTGATACAAGCTTTTTTCTTCGTTTTCTTAATGAAGAAGATAACTTGTTCAAAAATGCTAATGATTATTACAAATATTTTTTAAATAATGATTTTTATCTTGTTATTTCTACAATAGCAATTGCAGAATATTGCGCTGGTGGCAATATTGATGAACTACCTTTGAAAAATATTAGAATTTTACCATTTAATGTTAACCATGCTATCCGAACAGGCGAATTTGCCAAATTATTATTTAAAGAACGAAAATCCGGACAACTTGATATTAAAGAAAGAAACATTATACCAAATGACTCAAAATTATTTGCACAAGCTGATGTTGAAGTGGAAATAAAATATTTCGTAACTTCAGACACAAATACTTTAACTGTTCTAAAAAGTTTGAATGAAAATTTTTCTTTAAAATTTGAAACTATAGATATTAATATTAGACATTCTGATTATTTTGGAATTTTAGACTTTAAATAAGATAGTGTTTTTTCTGATTTTCCGGTAAATCAAATTAATTTCTCAATATTTAGTAATGTTAAACAATCATCTCAAACACTTTAATCACACAAAGTAAGTTCAGACAAATTTTTAAAACCGTTTTAAAACCGTTTTCTTGACATATCATTCCCACATCCTTATCTTTGCACCGAATGTTCTTTGCTAAACAATGTCGGGCTGAATCCAGTCTTTGCAGTAATGTGTCTCAATGAAAAATGACCCTCGCCCTCAGGGAGAGGGATTCAGGGTGAGGGAATTAAATATAATATTACCATCATTCAAAATTCAAAATTTCAATTAAACATATCCACCATTCATAATTTATTGAAAACCCTAAATTTAAATTTGAAAATTAAGCAGGTTATTACTCTTTTGGGCATAATTTTTTAATGTTATCAACCATTTCCAAACAATTAACAAATAAAGAATTAAATCATGATTTTGAGCAGAAGAAAAATCGTGTCAAACTTGTTCAAAATGCCCATTTCTGCCCAATTTTGACTCCATATAACCAAAATTCTCTGCGTCTCAACGTCTCTGCGTGATGATTAATTATTCCCTACGGGTAAAAGGATTTTGTAGGTTCTGTTTTTCTACTAATGTTTAATCCCTAACGGGATAAAATTGTGATATTTTTCATACCGTCTTCCGGCTTCTGACTTCCGGCTTCCGACTTCCAACTATTCAAAATTACTTTTCAATATTCTCAAGCAAAATCTCCGATACATCCTGAACATGAACTTTGTCTTCGAGATTTAATGTTTTAACTCCATCGGTAAGCATTGTCAGGCAGAAGGGACAATTTGCCGCAACTGTATCTGTTCCCAGAGAAACTAATTCTTCAGTACGTTCAATATTGACTCGCTTTCCTTTTGTCTCTTCCATGAACATCTGCCCGCCGCCTGCACCACAGCATAATCCCTTGGAATGATGCCTGTATGCTTCCTTAATTTCAAATCCTTTGATGGATTCAATTATTTCCCTTGGCTTGTCGTAAATATTATTATACCTGCCAAGGTAACAGGAATCATGGTAGCCGATTTTTTTGACTTCGTTACCATTCTTAAGCTTGAATTTATTTTGTTTGATTAAGTCAAGTAAAAATTCAGTGTGATGAATGACTTCAAAATTAGCACCAAAATCAGGGTACTCATTTTTGAAAGTATTAAAGCAGTGCGGACAAGTCGTAACAATTTTTTTCACTTTATAATTATTCAGTGTCTCGATGTTCGATTTAACAAGCATATCTGCAAGATATTCGTTGCCTGTTCTCCTTGCCGGGTCTCCATTGCATTTTTCTTCATTACCGAGAATGCTGAAATTAATTCCTGCAATTTTCATCAGCTGAGAAAAAGCCCTCGATATTTTGATTGCCCTGTCATCAAAACTACCTGCACATCCAACCCAGAATAACACATCAAACTCAGGATTTTCGGCACATGTTTTTATGTCTAAACCCGATGCCCAATCAGTTCTTTGTGAAGCCGAAAATGCCCAGGGGGAGCCGTTGTTTTCAAGGTTTGAGAATGCAGGTTGCAATT
>JAKAKE010000119.1 GCA_021824625.1 Bacteroidota bacterium
TGCAGATTCTGTCGCCTTTGCCACAGCATCAACAACCTCGCCCGCTTTACCCAAGCCATAACCTACTTTTCCATATCCGTCACCAACCACAACAATCGCTGAAAAGCTGAATCTTCTTCCGCCTTTCACAACCTTTGCAGTCCTGCCCACATACACAAGTTTATCTTTTAATTCAAGTTCAGATGCTTTTACCTTCGACACTTCTATCTCCTTTTGTCTTTAATTAAAATTCAAGGCCATTTTCACGGGCAGATTCTGCCAATGCCTTAATTCGTCCATGGTACAAATAACCGTTTCTATCGAATGCAATCTTTTTTATATTTTTTTCAACGGCTGCTTTTGCTATAGCCGCACCGACTAATTTACTTTTTTCAATCTTTTTTGTTTTTGGAGTAACTTTTTCTGCAACATCTTTATTCAAAGTGGAAGCAGAAGCCAAAGTGTTTCCGTGCTCATCATCAATAATTTGAGCATAAATATGCTTAAGGCTTTTCGTAACGGTCATCCGTGGTTTATCCGGCGTACCGCTTATTTCCTTTCTTACCGAAAGTTTTCGCCTTATTCTTCTTTTCTTTTTTATATCGTTAGATTTCATAGCTGACCATCTCAGTTAAAACTTAAATTTATTTAGCAGTTGTCTTGCCGGCTTTGTGCCTGACATATTCGTTTTCATATCTGATTCCTTTGCCTTTGTAAGGTTCGGGAGGGCGAAGGTCCCTGATAACCGCAGCAGTCTGTCCAACCAATTGCTTGTCAATACCATTTACAATAATAGTATTCGGGCTGGGTGAACTTATATCAATTCCATCGGGTGGCACAACCAAAATAGGATGGGAATAACCCAATGCTAGAACCAATCTCTTACCCTTCATCTCAGCTTTGTAGCCGACACCAATTATTTGTAGAGTCTTTGAATAACCGTTTTCTACACCCTCAATAACGTTTGCTGCCAAAGCCCTTGTCAGTCCGTGAAGAGACCTTGCCTTCTTTTCGTCATTAGGCCTGGAAAAAGTAATAATATTATTATCAATATTTATGTCAATTTGGTCCTGCAGCTTCATGGACAATTCACCCTTGGGACCTTTTGCCTTAAGAACCCGGCCATCAATGCTAACCTGAACTTTAGGCGGAATATTAATTGGTTTTTTACCTATACGTGACACTTTAATCTCCTGTTATCCACTGTTACCAAATAGTGCAAAGCAGCTCGCCGCCTATATTAAGCCGGCGTGCTTGTTTATCTGACATTATACCTTTCGATGTAGATATTATAGCAATACCTAACCCATTTTTCACCCTGGGTATCTTATCGGCAGGCGAATAAATCCTTCTTCCGGGTTTACTCAACCGCTTCATTTCATTCCAGGCAGGTTCCCGCTTATAATATCTTAAAGTTATTCTTATATAACTTCGGGTACCCGCTTCAACTTTTTCAAAATCGCTGATGAAGCCATGGTCCTTCAATATTGAAGCTATACCAATCTTGGTATTAGAACAGGGAATATCCACTGACTTATGCTTTGCTTTCCCTGCATTTCTAATCTGCGTTAAAAAATCAGCTATAGTATCTGTTACTGGCATATTACTTTCAATAATTTGTTATTACCAACTTGCTTTCCTAATACCGGGAATTTTCCCTTCCAATGCTAACTGGCGAAACATGTGTCTGCACAAACCGAAACTTTTATAAACACCCCTGCCGCGTCCTGTTACAGAGCATCTGGAGCGAATCCGCGTTGCAGAACTGTTGCGTGGTAGTTTTTGCAATCCTTCATAATCGCCGAGTTTTTTCAATTCGGCACGCTTCTGTGCAAACTTATCTGCCAGTCTAATTCTTTTGTTATTCCGTGCTACAATTGCTGTTGTTGACATAAATCCTTCTAATCACGTTTACGAAATGGAAAACCAAACTCAGACAGAAGGGAATGAGCCTCTTCGTCTGTTTTTGCATCTGTAACAAATGTTATATCGAGCCCTGTGATTTTATTGACCTTGTCAACATCAATCTCAAGGAAAATTATCTGTTCTTTGATTCCTATTGTATAATTGCCCCTGCCGTCAAAGCTCTTATCGGAAAATCCTCTGAAGTCCCTGATTCGCGGTGAGGCAATGTTTATAAACCTGTCGAGGAACTCATACATTCTTGCTCTTCTGAGAGTAACTTTAGTACCAATCGGCATTCCAGCCCTAAGCTTAAAGTTAGAAATAGCTTTCTTTGATTTTGTAATCACGGGCCTCTGCCCTGAGATTAATTCGAGTTCGTTCACTGCGGACTGGAGCAATTTTGTGTCCTGGGTCGCCTGTCCCACGCCCATATTCATCGTTATATGCTTTAGCTTCGGTACCTGCATAATGGATTTATAACCGAATTTTTTCTTTAAAGCAGGAATAATATTTTCCTTGTAAAATGATTCCAGTCTCGGTTTCGGTGCAGGCTTGCCATCCTTAACGTCTTCGAGCCTTTTTCCTTCGGGCTTCATATCGAGCTTCTTTGATGTCGCTGCTCCTGCTTGTGAACCTGATTTTGCCTTTGCCATAAAAAATTATCTAAATATCCTTATAAATTTTTATCATTTGTTTTTGCATACCTGACGGGTACTGATTTGCCGTCTTTTTCTTCAAACCTGATTCCGATTCTTGTTGCATTCTTGTCGGAATCAACCATTAAAACGTTCGAGTAATTAATGGGCATTTCTTTACTGACTATACCGCCCTGCTGGTTCTTGGGATTAGGCTTCATGTGCTTCTTCCTGATATTAACACCCTCTACAAGGATTTTGTTTTTTGAAGGATAAACTTCGAGAACTCTCCCGGTTGCTCCTTTGTCGTTCCCTGACAGAACCTGCACAATATCATCTTTTTTTATTCTCATTTTCATAATTTTCACCATTAAATAACTTCAGGTGCAAGTGAAATAATTTTCATATAATTTTTTTCGCGTAATTCACGTGCAACCGGACCAAAAATTCGTGTGCCTCTCGGCTCGCCCGCCGCATTTAAAATAATCGCGGCATTATCGTCAAATTTTATGAAAGAACCGTCTTTTCTTCTGACTTCCTTGCATGTACGGACAATGACCGCACGGCAAACTTCGCCTTTCTTTACGTTTGAATTTGGCAGTGCAGACTTAACCGAGACAACCACGAGGTCTCCCAATCCGGCATAACGTCTCGCATGGCCGCCAAGAACCCTGATGCATCTGACCTTCTTGGCTCCCGAATTGTCTGCAACGACTAAATTTGTTTCTTCCTGTATCATTTTATTAAACTCCTAAGCTTATTTTGCTTTCTCAACTATTTCAACCAGTTCCCATCTCTTGTTACGGCTGAGGGGCCTGCACTCTTTTACCTTCACCGTGTCGCCGGTTTTGCACTCATTCTTTTCGTCATGAGCCATAATCTTTTTTGTTTTCTTATAATACTTTTTATAAAGTGGATGGGCTACCTGGCGAACTATTTTCACAACAATAGTTTTGTCTGCTTTATTCGAAAAAACTTTACCCTGCAGAACTCTTTTATTTGATTTCTTTGGTTCCGGTTCTTCAGCGGCGGTTTTTTTCTTCGTCTTTGCAATTGGCTGTGAAATTTCTTCTGCAGCCTGTGCAACAGGTTCCATTTCATTCATAATTTCTTGTCCTGTTTCCTGTTCCATATTATTTCACTCTCTGGCGTTCATGAATTATAGTTCTCATTCTTGCTATGTCTCTTCTTAATATCCTCAGATAAGCAGTGTCATGAAGCTGGCTCAAAGCATGCTGGAACTTTTGTTTTGCCAAAGTTTCCTCCGCTTCTTTCAGCGACTGAGCCAATTCCATTTCATTCAACTCACCAAGGTCTTTTGTTTTGCGTGGTTTCATCTCAAACCAAATCAATACGTGATACAAATTTTGTTTTAATCGGTAATTTATGCGAAGCGAGCCTCAATGCTTCTTCGGCTGATTTACGCGGCACACCGTCAACCTCGAACATGATTTTTCCGGGACGTACTACTGCTACCCAGCCTTCGGGACTTCCTTTACCGCTTCCCTGTCTTGTTTCGGCAGGTTTCTTAGTATAAGGTTTATCGGGGAAAATCCTAATCCAAACTTTCCCGTCACGCTTCAGAAACCTGTTAATCGCAATACGGGCGGCTTCAATCTGCCTGTTGGTTATCCAGGCATTTTCGAGTGCTTTGAGTCCGAATGAACCAAATGTTACAATAGCACCTCTGAAAGATTTGCCTCTTCTTCTTCCCCTCTGTGTCTTGCGATATTTTACTCTCTTTGGAGATAACATCGTTTATTGCTCTCAATTAATGAAACTTTTCTAAGATAGTTGTTTACCGATTATTTCGCCCTTGCATATCCATACTTTCACACCGATGCTTCCGTAAATTGTCTGTGCGGTTGCAATTGCATAGTCAATATCGGCACGAAGAGTGTGCAAAGGAATTCTTCCTTCTTTATATTGTTCTGTTCTTGCCATTTCGGCTCCACCGAGCCTGCCGGCACACATTATTCTGATACCGCTGGCTCCCATTCTCATTGCTGATGACACCGACTGTTTCATTGCCCTCCTGAAAGAAATTCTTCCTTCGAGCTGTTGGGCTATATTTTCTGCAACAAGAAAAGCATCTAATTCGGGACGTTTGATTTCACTTATAAGAATCTTTACATCATCCCGGCTTGTGAACTTCTTGATTTCTTCTTCGAGCTGGGTGATGTCCTTGCCCGACCTTCCTATTATCACACCCGGGCGTGATGTGTTAATGGTTATCCTCAACTGCTTCGCTGTTCTTTCGAGTATAAGTCTTGACACACCTGCTTTCTTCAAACGGTTTTTGATATAACTTCTGACCTTAATGTCTTCGGTAAGCTTGTTTGCCATGTTTCTTTCGTCGAACCAATTAGCTTCCCACTGCTTTATTATACCTAAGCGAAGCCCTATCGGATGTGTTTTTTGTCCCAAGTTAAAACTCCTTATTAATCCTTTGTTGCAACAACTATTGTTAAATGATTAGAGCGTTTTCTTACTCTGTATGCCCTGCCCATCGGAGCAGGCCTGATTCTCTTTACTATCGGGCCGCAATCTACAAAGGCGGTTTTTACAAAAACTTCATCGTTTTTAACCGATTTGCCGTCTTCAATATTCGACAAATTAGAAATAGCTGATTTCAATACTCTTTCGGCATCCTTTGCCGCGAGCTTGGTCGAAAAGTGCAAATTCGAAAATGCTTCAGCCGCATTTTTCCCTCTTATTAAATCAATCACCAGCCTCATCTTGCGGGGTGATGACCTTATGAACTTCTTTATTGCTTTTGCTTCCATTTTTCCAATCTCCATCAATTATTTCTTGCCTGCAGGTGCCGGGGCGCTTTTTTGTTCTTTCCTATGGCCCGAATGTCCCCTGTAAATTCTGGTCGGCGAAAATTCACCGAGCTTATGACCCACCATATTCTCAGTTATATAAACAGGGATGAATTTGTTGCCGTTATGAACGGCAATAGTATGCCCGACAAAACTCGGAGTAATTGTCGAGGCTCTTGACCAGGTTTTGATTACCTTTTTTTGGTTGGACTCATTAACAGCATCAACCTTTTTCTGCAATTTGTAGTAAACAAAATAACCTTTTTTAAGTGAACGTGACATAATTCAACCTGTATTATTAACTTTTTCGACTGCGAATAATATTTTTATTTGATAATTTTCTCTTTTTACGTGTTTTTAAGCCCTTTGAAAATTGGCCCCAAGGTGACCTTGGGTGCTGTCTTCCACCTCCGGACTTGGAAGCACCTTCACCGCCACCCATTGGATGGTCAATCGGGTTCATAGCCATTCCTCGTGTCTGGGGCTTTTTGCCAAGCCAGCGAATTCTCCCTGCTTTACCCCATTGAATTTTCTCATGGTCGCCGTTGCTGACGATGCCGAGCGTAGCAGTGCAATTTGAAGGAAGAATCCTTATTTCACCCGATGGAAGTTTTACCTGAGCGGCTTTATCATCAACTGCTACAAGCTGAGCCGACATACCGGCGCTTCGCACAAGTTGCCCTCCCTTGCCGGGTTTCATTTCAATGTTGTGAATGTATAGGCCAACAGGGATTTTCCTCAAGGGCATTGTGTTGCCATCTTTAAAGTCAACATTGCTGCCGGATACAATTTTTTCTCCAACTTTCAATTTATCAGGAGCAAGTATGTAAGTTTTAACTCCGTCTTCATACTGAACCAATGCAATTCTTGCCGAGCGGTTTGGGTCATACTCGATTGTAAGAACTTCAGCCGGCATGTTTAATTTATTCCGTTTGAAGTCAATTATTCTGTATCTCCTCTTATGTCCTCCACCGCGATGGCGCGAGGTGATTCTGCCCGTATTATTTCTTCCGCCCGATTGCTTCAAAGCCACTGTCAAAGGTTTATACGGCTTATCGGAGGTGATCTCTTCAAATGTATTCAAAGAGTAGAACCTCGTTCCGGGTGTTATTGGTTTTAAATTTCTCAGTGCCATTTTTCTTCTGCTAAATATTTTCTTTTAATTCAAAATTTTATTCTGCACCTGCCGCTCCGCCAACTACATCAATAGATTGGCCTTGCTTTAATGTAATAAATGCTTTTTTCTTTAATGCGGTTTTACCTTTCATAATGCCTTTTCTTGTAAAACGGCTTTTCACTTTTCCTTTGACTCTTGCAGTCCTGATGCTGATGATGTTAACCTCAAACATCTTTTCGATAGCATGCTTGATTTGAATCTTATTGGAACGAGGGTCAACTTCAAATACATATTGTCCCTGCTCCTGATTCCTCATGGCTTTTTCGGTTACAATCGGTTTTTTAATTATCTCTATCATAGCTTCACCATCAGCCTTAATTGCTTAATGTATTATGAACAACATCAACTGCTTTTTTAAACAGTAATAATTTCTTATGGTTCAAAATCTCATAAGTTGAGATTTTGTCAACCGGGTAAACAGTTACGTTTGGAATATTTCTGGAAGAGAGGTAAATCATATCGTTTTTTTCCGGCAGGAGTATCAGTAGTTTTTCATTTTCTAATTTAAGATTTCTGATAACTTCTGTCATCTGTTTTGTTTTTATTCCTGTAAACGAAAAATCCTCGATAACCATAATATTGTTTTCTTCGCACCTTGCAGAAAGAGCTGATAATTTTGCGAGCCTTTTAACCTTCTTTGATAAATTCATAGTGTAGCTATGAGGTTTAGGCCCGTGAATCGTGCCACCGCCTACCCATACAGGCGACCTGGATGAACCTGACCTGGCAGTTCCTCTTCCTTTTTGCCTCCACGGCTTTTTGCCGCCGCCGGAAACTTCTGAACGGACTTTAGTCTTCGCATTTCCCTGCCTTTTATTAGCAAGGAAAGCTACGACTGCCTGGTACATGGCATGTTCATTAGGCTTGATGGCAAAGATTTCATCTTTGAGCTCTATCTGCCCTGACTGCTTACCTTCTTTTGTATATATATCAACTAACATTTTAAGCCCTATTGCTTAACAATTACTAATAAAGTATTTTTATATCCCGGAACATTTCCTTTTAAAAGTATAACGTTCTGCTCAGGTATTATATCCACTATTTCAAGGTTTCTGATAGTTGCCGGCTTGCCGCCCATTCTTCCAGCCATCCTCAAACCTTTGAAGACACGCGACGGATAAGAAGACGAGCCAATCGAACCCGGGTGCCTTGCCCTGTCAGACTGTCCGTGTGTGGTCATGCCCACACCACTAAAATGATGCCTTCTGACAACTCCCTGGAAACCTTTTCCCTTACTGTTGCTCGTAACCCTAACTTTGTCACCTTTTCTGAACTGGTCAACTTTAAGAAACTCGCCGATTGCCAAATCAATTTGTAAATCTCTGAATTCCTTTAAATATCTGACCGGCTCGATACCGGCTTTTGCAAAGTGTCCTTTTAAGGGTTTGTTTGTTTTTCTTTCTGGGATATTTTCAAAACCGAGCTGAACCGAGTTATAACCATCGTTATCAGATGTCTTCAACTGTACAATAGGACATGGACCGGCCTGAACGACGGTACACGGTATCTGCTCACCGCTGTCCGTGTAGATGCTCGTCATTCCAAGCTTTTTCCCAAGTAATGCCCCTGTCATCTTTACTCCTTTAATTAAACTTTAACCTCTACGTCAACTCCGGCAGGTAATTCCAGCCGCATCAATGCATCTATTGTTTTTTGGGTCGAACTGAAAATATCAATCAATCTCTTATGTATTCTTGCCTCAAACTGCTCACGCGATTTCTTATCTACGTGAGGTGAACGGTTTACTGTAAAAACCGAACGCTTTGTCGGCAGAGGAATCGGGCCGGATACTATTGCTCCGGTTTGTTTCACTGTTCTCACAATCCTTTCGCTTGATTTATCAATCAAGTTATGGTCATAAGATTTTAATTTTATTCTTATTCTCTGTGTTGCCACGATTTACTCCATTAATCTTTAATTCGGGCTTCCAAATTCATTTTTTATTTCGAAATTATTATTCGATAATCTTTGTAACAACCCCTGCCCCGACTGTTCTGCCGCCCTCACGGATAGCAAATCTTAAACCGTCTTCCATAGCTACGGGTGTAATAAGCTCTATTGTCAGGTTATCTAAGTTGTCGCCGGGCATAACCATTTCAACTCCCGGAGGAAGATGAAGTACGCCGGTAACGTCTGTTGTCCTGAGATAGAACTGGGGCCTGTATCCTGCAAAGAATGGGGTGTGTCTTCCGCCTTCTTCTTTCTTCAAAAACACAACTTGTGCATTGAATTTATGATGAGGTGTAATAGAACCGGGTTTTGCAATAACCATTCCGCGTTCTAATTCATTTTTATCAACACCGCGAAGCAGAAGTCCTACGTTGTCGCCAGCCCTGCCTTCATCAAGAAGTTTACGGAACATTTCGACACCGGTACATGTTGTTTTCTTATGTAAGCCAAATCCGACAATCTCTATTTCCTCTCCGACTTTAACAATACCACGTTCAATTCTGCCTGTTCCGACAGTTCCTCTGCCTGTAATAGAGAAAACGTCTTCGACCGGCATTAAGAACGGTTTGTCAATATCGCGGACAGGCATCGGGATGTAATCGTCAACAGCTTGCATCAGTTCATAAATACAAGCAAGTCTCGGGTCATCTGTTTTAACTGCAGGATCGGTGCCTGCCTGTAATGCCTGGAGTGCCGAACCCTTGACAATAGGTATTTCGTCACCCGGGAATTCATAAGAGTTTAGAAGCTCACGAAGTTCCATCTCGATAAGTTCCAGAAGTTCGGGATCGGCTATATCAACTTTGTTCATGAATACAACTATTCTTGGCACACCGACCTGGCGAGCTAAAAGTATATGCTCTCT
>JAKAKE010000074.1 GCA_021824625.1 Bacteroidota bacterium
GCGAGAAAGCCTTCTCCAATCAGTGAGGATTCGTCAACTTCTGTGTCTCCTGTGTCTCCGTAGTAATCAACTCCTGAAGCATTGATAAATACTTCGGGAGGTTTTTCTGATTTGAGAATTTCTTCAACGAGGGTATTTGTTGCTATGAGGCGGCTGTTCAGGATTTCTTCTTTGTATTTCTTTGTCCAGCGTCCACCGCCGATTGAAGCACCTGCGAAATTAATAACCGCGAAAGCATTATTAAGATGTTCATTCCAAAGTTCAGGTTTTTCGGGAGTCCATTTGACATGTTGAAATTCGGGATGAGATTTGGAACTTTCTTCGGGATTGAGGGAAAAAATTATTAAATCATATCCACCTTGCTTTAGATGTTTTGATAATTTCTTTCCGATGAATCCGGAGCCGCCGAGAATTATGATTTTGTTTTGCATAAATATTATTTACAAATCCCTTAACCCACTCATATCAGAGGTGGGGAAAGACCCTTCGACAAGCTCAGGGTGACAAATAAAAAAAAGCACAAGGCTTGATTAATAACCTTGTGCAAATATAAAAAGAAAATTTATTATTTATTCTTCGCTGATAACCCAAACTTTGAGGTTGGCAACAACGTCGTGGAAAAGCTTAACTTTTACGGAAAAGACGCCGAGTGAGCGAATAGGTTCATCTATAATAATATGCTTTTTGTCTATGGCGTATCCCTTCTGGGTTAATTCATCGGCAACCATTTGGTTTGTAACCGAGCCGTAGAGTTTACCTTCTTCTCCGACTTTCATGGCAATGCTGACTTGAAGTTCGGAAAGAGCTAAAGAAAGAATTTCGGCATCGCCTTTTTCTTTTAATCTGCGTTTGGCAAACTGTTTCTTTTCAACTTCGAGAGCTTTAACGGCTCCGGGTGAAGCCATGTAAGCGAACTCACGGGGGATAAGGAAATTTCGGGCATAACCGCTTTTAACGGTTACGACCTCTCCCATGTTCCCTAAATTATCTACATCTTTGCGAAGAATTACTTTCATTTTGTTATCCTTGATTATAATATCATAGCAGCAAATTACAGAATTTCACTTGCAATAGGTACAATTTCCAAATCATCCTTTATATCTACAATCGGGACGGCAGCAACCATCTTTTCGACCATTTTCTCCGGCACTTTGCCCGACAACGTGTCATGAATGTTAATGCCGCGTTCGAGCGCTCTCTTGACCCTGTAATCAGCCAGTTTCTTTGGTAATACTATTGTGAGATGGCGAAGTATGGTGTCTTCGAGAACAAGGAAACGCTCGAGAATAGGGACAGTGTTGGAAGTTGCTTCGAAGACTAAATGAGCATAGAAGCCGTTGTATTTCTTATTAATAGCATATGCAAGGCGTCTTCTTCCCCACTTATTTACTTCTTTAATAATACCGCCGTGGTTTTCTATATATGACGAAACTTTCTGAATAACAGATTCGACATCATTGTCCTCGAGGGCGGCATTTATAATAAATGTTGTTTCATAAACTCTGCGAACGCTCATATATTCTCCGGCTAACTAAAAATGAATTCAACAATAGTATTTAATACAATACAGTTTAGAGAATTTCAAAATTAATACTTATTTTGATAATCTCAAAATTTAGTTGTGATAGTATTGCTAATTTGGTATAGATGTCATTCTGACCCAAGCGAAGCATGACGAATTATTTATATTTATTTAGCAATACCGTTGAGATGATTAAAAAAAACCACCTATTCCCACTTCCACAATCTAAGTGCAGGCTCTTTGAAAATGGGGGCAGATGATGCGGGTTTTGGCAATGGATTATGAAATTAATTCAGAATGACATTTTTCCTTTACTGAATAAAATATATAGCTACAATTTTTCATTTTAAAAAACCCTCTTAATCCCGTTTGAAAAAGGGGGCATTTTTATAATTACAACTTTATTTATAATTAAGAAAATATAAAATGATTTTGAACGATGTGAAAATATTTTTAACATATTATAAAATATATGTAAATTTGTTTTCTATAATTATCGTATTTCTTAATTAATGGTTGGAATATGAAAATATTCCTGAGCATAACTTTATCGGTGAATCACTATGAATGATGAAACAATGCAAAAGAACGAAGCAGAAAATGCTTCAGAGACAACAGAAACAGTAGAAACAATCAATGAACCAACCGGCGAAACCAATTTACCAACAGAAGAAATTTCGGAAAATCCGGTATTAGAACCCGAAACTGTGAGTACAGAACCGGCAGTTGATTTGCAGAAAGAAGAAAAACCTGCAGAAATATTGACTGCGTTAATCGAGGAGACAGTACCGACCGAACAAGCGGCTGCAGAAAAGACAGAATCCGTTCAGGAGGCAAGTGCGGAAGAGATTAAGGAAGAAAAAAAGCCAAGTCAGCGTCAGCTTCATTACGAAAGGGTGATAGGAGAAATACTTGCTGTTAAGGAAAAGAAGGGTTTTATCGAGGTGATTTTAAATGCCCGCATACGCGGAGGCATGAGGGTAATTTATAAAGAAGTACCGATGTTTCTTCCAACTTCACATTTTGCATTGAAAAGGACACCATCCGAAAAGGAAATGCAATCTGCAGTCGGACAAAAAGTTAAAGTGATGATTCACGAGATACAGGAATATGAGGAAGGTAAAAAAGCAGTTATTGTCAGCCGTAAGAAAATTTTGCTTGAAGAATTTTGGGAAAAAATCAATGTTGGTGATATTGTCGAAGGCAGAGTAACTTCAGTTGCAACATTCGGCGTGTTTGTAGATATAGGGGGAGTCGAAGGATTAATTCATATATCAAGACTATCGCAGGTTCGGTTGGATGACCCTTCAAAGTTATTTAAGAAGGGGGACATAGTCAGGTCTGCCATAATTGAAATTGACCGAGAAAGAAATAAGATAGCTTTGAGCCGAAAAGAACTCGAGGATTCGCCGTGGAAAAATGCGGAGGATATCTTTGTTGTAGGGACACAACATCAGGGCAAAGTCAGGCGGACAACGGACTTTGGAGTATATGTCGAATTGAAACCCGGGATAGACGGGTTAATCAGGGCATCGGAACTTGCCTGGACAAAGCGTATCAAACAGCCTTCGGACTTGCTTTCACCCGGGATGGAAATAATGGTCGAGGTGTTATCAGTGAACGAAGAGAAGCAAAATATATCACTCAGCTATAAACGGACACAACCAAATACATGGATGACAATTAGCGACAGGTTCCCTGTTGGAATAGAGGTGCCCGGTGTCGTTGTGCAGGTAATGCCCCAGGGGGCTATTGTAAGCATTGCAGAAGATGTGGATGGATTTATGCCCCGCAGTAAGATGAGACAGCTATTGAAAGGCAAGAAAATACCATTTAAATCCGGAGACAGCATGAATGTTATTATTGCAGATGTAAATCCTGATGAGGAATCATTAATTCTTGTCCCTGTAATAACCGAGGAATTATTAGCATCAACTCAGCCACAGAGAAGTGAGAGAAGGCGGGAGCCAAGACGTGATGAATCAAAATCGAAACCTTCGGGAAACGGTTCTTTCTCTATGGAAGACCTGCTTTCGGACAAGGCAAAAGAGAAATTAAACAATATGGCAAAGTAATATCACATACAATATTAGTATTTTTTAACCGATATTGTTTCAGTATCGGTTATTTTTTTAGCAAAATATATTTAAGTCAAGTTAAGTTTGTGAAATTAATTGTTGGATAATAAAAATTAGAGATTGATTTTCAACTACTACATAATGCAAATAATAAAAAGAATCATTTTCGGTGTCTCAATTATATTTTTTTTGGTAATAAGTTATTTATCAATTAATGCCGCCGATAAGGACTCAGCGAATAAGACCATCTTACAGAGGAGTAATGACCCTACGACACTTCAGAAAATTTACGGGGACACTCTGATAAAAAATGTTCCGGATGCTGATAATGCAAAACCGGGATATTTCGATAGGGATTATACAACAATTCAGGATAGTGCATATTTCAGGGCTCTTAAACTGAACCTGCCGACAGATGTAAGAATCGCATACGACCTGAATAAATTCTCGAATGGATGGAGGCTTCAGCAGGAGCTATCGAAAGGGAAACCCTGGCAGATTGCCGTTAGAAATATTAATAATGTACCTTCAGAACTTTTTATACCGACCGGTGTCGAAAAGATGCAATATGTTACAAACCTGGTTATGTCTCAATATGTGCCCGGTATCAGGGCGCTGAATCCCGGGGGAGGTATAGCATCGCTGAATGAAATTGCGACATTTCTCGGATTGGCTGAAGATGTATCGCCTGTAATCAAATTTGGAGTTGAATATGCCGATGAAGTCGAAATAACTATTTATTCGATTCAGGCAGTGGCTGTTGCAACAATATATAAGGGAAATTTGTTGCCTGGGAATTATAAATATGTCTGGAACGGAAGAGACGATAAGGGCAAGAAAATGAAATCGGGTGATTACATTGCAGAAGTCAGGATGGGCAAGTACAAATTTTTCAGAAAAAGGATTGTTGTACCTTAATTAAAAATTTTATAAATATTAAAATTAAAATGGAAGAATTAACATTAAACGACCAGGAGCAAAGAAGGCTTGAAGAGCTTGAAATACTTGAAAGAGCGGGTATAAATCCCTACCCCTATACTTATGACAAAACACATTCATCAAATAAAATACTGACAGAATTTTCTGATGATAATCCTGAGCCATTATCTAATGTTGCAGTTGCAGGACGATTATTGAGTTTACGCAGAATGGGTAAAGCAACTTTTTGTCATATACAGGATGATTCTGGCAGAATACAAATTTATTTTAAAAAGGATGACCTGGGTGATTTTTATGAACAGCTTAAGAATCTTGACATCGGAGATATAATAGGAATAAAAGGGTTTGTTTTCAGAACAAGGATGGGAGAAATTTCTGTTCATGCCAAAGAGGCAATTGTTTTATGCAAATCATTAAAGATTCTCCCGACACCAAAGGAAGAAACCGATGAAAACGGGAACAAAGTTGTCCACGATGCTTTCGCTGACAAAGAACAAAGGTATAGGCACCGCTACATTGACCTGGTTGTCAATCCGCAAATTCGGGATACATTTATTAAGAGAGCAAAAATTATTTCGTTCATTAGAAAATATTATGATGAGAGAGGATGGCTTGAGGTTGAAACACCTATTCTTCAACCAATATATGGCGGAGCTACAGCAAGACCATTTATGACACATCATAATGCACTCGATATTGACTTGTATATGAGGATTGCTGACGAGCTTTACCTGAAAAGGCTGATAGTCGGCGGGTTTGAGGGTGTATATGAAATCAGCAAGAATTTCAGGAATGAGGGAATGGATAAAATGCACAATCCTGAATACACGGCTCTTGAAATTTATGTGGCATATAAGGATTACAACTGGATGATGGATATGACAGAAGACCTTGTGTGGAGTTTGGCAAACTATATTCATAATAAGAATGAAATCGAATACAATGATGATTTGATTAACTTTGAAAAGCCATTTCGAAGGGCAAAAATGTTTGATTTGTTCAAAGAATACACAGGCAGGGAATTAAAAGGATTGCCACAGGAAGAACTTTTAAAAACATCGAAAGAAATAGGAGTTGAGGTTGACCCAAAGGCAAGCTCAATGAAAATCTTAGATGAAATATTTAGTGTTAAGGTACAACCTAATTTGATACAACCGACATTTGTCATTGATTATCCTGTGGAGATGTCACCATTGGCAAAGAAACACCGCAGTGAACCGGGACTTGTCGAAAGGTTTGAACTTTATGTGTATGGTTCTGAATTGGCAAATGCTTTTTCGGAACTCAACGACCCAAGAGACCAGAGGGCAAGACTTGAGGAACAGTCAAGAATCAGGGCGGCAGGAGATGACGAAGCAATGGTTGTTGACGAAGATTTTCTTTATGCCCTCGAAATCGGTATGCCTCCAACAGCCGGCTTGGGTATTGGTATTGACAGGCTTGTGATGCTTTTGACAGGTGAGAAATCTATCAGGGATGTTCTGTTTTTCCCGCAGATGAAGCCTGATAAATAGAAGTGTTGTGTGTTGTGTGTTGAATTAAAAATGCAAAATGCAAAATGCAAAATGTAGAATTAAGAAAAATTATCGCGTAGCGATTAAATATTTTTAGAAGAGAAATCACCGCTACCCGACTTATCCCGTAGGGATTATATTTTTTTAATGTTAAGTGTTAAGTGTTAAGTGCTAAGTGTTAAGTGTTAAGTGTTAAGTGTTAAGTGTTAAGTGTTAAGTGTTAAGTGTTAAGTGTTAAGTGTTAAGTGTTAAGTGTTGGGTGTTGAATTAAAAATGCAAAATGCAAAATGCAAAATGTAGAATTAAGAAAAATTATCGCGTAGCGATTAAATATTTTTAGAAGAGAAATCACCGCTACCCGACTTATCCCGTAGGGATTATATTTTTTTAATGTTAAGTGTTAAGTGTTAAGTGTTGGGTGTTTAGTAGCATCAAATTATAATGTTGAATAAATAAAGATGAAAATAGTTTTTATACTTTGTGGGATGTTGTGGATTATTTACGGAGTGGGTTTTCTCGCACTTAATGCGAGCGTTGTTTCAGCACCAACTCACCTGATGACATTGAGAAATATTGCCTATCTTATTATCGGAGGATTTTTTTTAATTGGTACTTATTTCATCAAAACCGCAATGAATGAAAATAAGAAGAAAATTCACAGGATAAGCAATAAGTTATTCTATAAATTGATGTTCAAAAATAAATTTAAGATTCATGTCGGTGATTTGGCGAAAGGTTTGAATATCGGAATTGATGATGCAATTGAATATATAGAATCGCGAAAAAAAATTTCAAACGGGACACTGAGTTTTAATGATAGCGGAAATATTATGATTAATAAGTTTAGAGCAGACAGAAATAAATGAGTGAGCAAGCGCAATTTTCAAATGAAAATATTATTACGAATATTCCAAAACAAAAAAAGAAATCATCACTTTGGGTTTATATTGTTCTTTTTATTGTTACTTTTTTCTCGACTGCGATAGCGGGAGCTCAATGGGCCGGAGTTGATTATCTGAATTTACTGAACTGGCATTATGGAATAACTTATGCTGTTCTTATTATGATATTTTTATCGGCTCATGAGTTTGGACATTACACAGCGTCGAGGATTCATAAAGTGGACGCAACGCTTCCTTATTTTTTGCCAATGCCGATAGTTTATTTGAGTCCATTCGGTACATTCGGGGCAGTGATTAAAACGCGCACGCCAATACTGACACGCAGGGCATTGTTTGACATTGGAGCGGCAGGACCGATTGCAGGCTTTATTGTCAGTCTTGGATTTTTGATTTATGGGTTAATGACTTTGCCGGGAATTGATTTTATATATCACATACACCCACATTACCTGACGAAATTTGGAGGGAAGATACCGCATACAAGCCTATTTTTTGGGGACACTCTCTTATATAGTTTTTTAGCAAAGATATTCGCGAATCCATCGGGATTTCTTCCGCCTATGAACGAGATTTATCATTATCCATATCTTAATGTAGGCTGGTTCGGACTTTTCGTAACATCAATCAATATGCTGCCGATCGGACAATTAGACGGAGGGCATATTGTGTATGCAATGTTCGGAGGGAAAGCTCAGAGCAGGATAGCAAGGATTGTCTGGTGGGCATTAATTATCATAAGTTCAGGTGCTGCACTGAATTTTTTGTATGATATTCTGAAAGTTGACAATCCGGGCAGTGTTTACATATTTCTCCAATCTACTTTTCTGCCAATACTAAAATGGCTGAAGGAATATGCTCCATGGTATATGGCGGGATGGGGAGGATGGTTGTTATGGGTGATTATTGCAAAGTTTTTTATTAAAATGAATCATCCGAATATAGCAGGTGACGAAAGGTTGGACTCAAAGCGAATGGCAATCGGGTGGTTCGCAATATTGATTTTCATATTGTCATTTTCGTATAATGGGATTTATTATATTGAATGATTATCTCATAATATTCAAGATTGAATAATTATAAAGGATATAAATTTCCAATTTCCAATTTCCAATTTTCACTGAATTATTAATGAATAATTTCAAATCATTTAATAAATTCAAAGAGAAATAATTACTTTGCCAAATGTGATTTCTTTATTCTTCCTGCAAACCTCTGCCCGTCTTATGGATTTTACCTTCTTCTTTGAGCCTGAGCATGATTTTGTCGAGGATGCCGTTAATGAATGAGCCGCTTTTCGGAGTGGAATATTTTTTTGCTATGTCAATTGCTTCGTTGATGCTGACTTTGACAGGAATTTCAGGGAAATATATAAGTTCAGCAACTGCCATTTGCATGAGTATTCTGTCAATATTCGCTATTCGTTCAAGTTCCCAATGCTCTGTGTATTCTTCAATTAAATTGTTTACAAAATCTCTGAGAGAAATAGTTTTTTCAATCAAATCCTTAGCAAACTCGATTTCATCATCATCCCATAAAATAGGTACATCTGCTTCGAGTTCGTAAATTTCATCTGGAGTTAGAAGTTTTTCTGAAATTTGGTCAAAATCACCAAAATTGAATTTTCGATAAAAGGTATGGTTAAATATGCTGTCGAAGGGAATGTCTGACACTTCTATTGCAGTTATGATTTGAAGGACTTTTTCCCTGGCAAGCCTTCTTGTGCCTTTTGCGTTCTTGGTTTTACTTAATGGGAAAATATCTAATTTATCATTGTTCATGATTAAAAAGAACGATTATTGATGAACAATTATTTAATTCATGCTAAACTAAGAAAAAAAATTGCAATATTTTATTTTTATTATACTTAACTTTTTTTATTTTAATCTTTCGAGGGTTTACGTTATATTGCTTTTGTTGATTTCAAATTAACATCTTTCACTATTCAAAGATGAAATCTTGAAAAACAAATCGAAAAAAGGTGTGTCATATTTTCATTTCTCTTTTTCTGAAAGAGAAATGAAATTGAATTTTGTCGAACCTGTTACACTTGAAAATTCCTCAGAATATAGTTTGGAAGCCATCGAAAAAGAAATCGCCGAAAATACGAATATATTGACCTGCGATTTATCTGATGTAAAAGATTATGATTCTTATCTTGTATTATTACTTGATTCATTAAAAGATTTTTGTAAAAACAGAGATATAGGATTTAATATTATCGGTGTTACACCACGGATGGCAAAGTTTATTGAACTATTCAGCCGAAAGGGAAATGAAGATGAGGCGAATAAATTTCATCCGGGATACTGGGAAACTTATTTTTCACATATCGGACAGTTAACG
>JAKAKE010000078.1 GCA_021824625.1 Bacteroidota bacterium
TAATATGGGACAAGTTTGAGAATTATAATTGGAAAGTGGCATAAAAGCCACTCCCAATTATTTTTTATTTTTTGGTTGATGAACGATTTTAAAAATGTTCTTTAGTTTAAATTATAACACAGCCTCTAAAGATAGTGGCTATTCATTTTCTTACAACACCGTAAACCTAAACGTTCGGCACTTGTCTCCTGTCCTGCATAGAATCATATATGCACCCGGAACAAATTCTCTTGTATTAAATTCAAATGTATAGTTCCCTTCGTTAAGACTGCCTTCGTAAACCGTTTGGAGTTTGTTCCCGAGATTATCATATATTTCTACTGAAACATTATTCATGCCCGTGAATCCCGCATTGAATCTTGCGTTCTGTCCTCTTGTAACAGGATTCGGAAACACTTGAGTAATTGTTTCACTTTCATGGTTCTCTTTTACCGCAACAATTGATGATGATATTTCGCAGAGAACAAAGTTAGAGTCAATACTGACGGAATCAATCTGGAAACCAAGATTGAATATGAAAAACTGTCTCCTTTGGTCGTTGATTACTGTATCATAAGCAATTGTGTCAGGTCCGAAAAATTTCAGAAATACCGGAGCAACAAACACAGCAGGTATACTTTCTGATTCAGGCTGAACCTGGTTAATATGTACTATAACATCATATCTGCCTTCACCGAAATTTCGTGAAAGTGTCGAAAGTTCGTAAATAGGATGCCCGGCATGATAGACCCACTGGTCGAAATAAGTGTCGAATGGAATAGGAGGATTCGGAACATCTTCCTTAAATGAATTTTTGAAGTCATCAGTTTCAAGCGATTTATAAGCATATTTGTTTAACAAGCTCCTAAAAGCAGGAAAAAACACATCATCACCAAGCATTGTACGAAGCATGTGATAGACCCATGCTCCCTTGGAATATGATATTGGCCCATTAAACAATAAATCCATTGGTGGAGCATAAATCCTGTGTAGAGCTAAACCTCCATTGCCGATATAACTGTACCTGTGGCTCATTAATCTTGAAAGATAAGAATTATACCCGCCGAACATTTTTTCAAAATAAATTGCTTCTCCCCATGATGCACCGCCTTCGTTAATCCAAATATCTTTCCACGTTGCACATGTAATTAAATCGCCAAGCCACATGTGTGCCAGCTCGTGTGCAATGCCAATCTGATTACCCCAGTAACCGTTATATCCCCACTTACTGAAATCTCTCAACCAGTTACGGTGTATAGTAGTCATGGTTTGATGTTCCATACCACCATAATTGAATTCCTGAACAGCTGCCATACCGTATTTTACGAAAGGATATTCGATCCATTTCTCAGTAAAAGCTTCCATCATAGCTACAACATTGTCAAAAGCATGGCGGGCATTGTATTTATAAGCATCTGTTGTGTCGGGATTATAAACAGAATCAATAGTATTTTTATAATCTTTTTCCCATACATAATATTTTATTTCTATGCTGTCGTTTGGATTTTCACGCTTGTGATACCAGTCAGAAAATACTTTATATTTCGAGGCTGTGGCAACCATAAGGTAGGTTGCAATTGGTGCCGGGTCGTTCCAGTTAAATGTGCTTGAACTGTCGTCCTGCTCAACTCTTTGAAGGTTCCCATTAGAAGCAACCTGATATCCTTTTGGTACACGAACACTTATAAAAGCATTTGCTTTATCATAAGGGGCATCGTTGCATGGCATCCAGTATCTGGCACCTTCCGGTTCGCTCATTGTGTAGGCTATGCGTTCTTCGATAAAGATAGAGTCCGGTATGGGTGGAGGTCCCATCTCGACAAACCTGCCTTTTGGGTATAGATAGAAACCATAATTGCCGTTTCTGATATATGTGTAAAAAATAGCAACAGATAATGTTTCATTCACATTATAAGCTCTTGGTAATTCGATATGCAGAATATCATTATCAGGCTGGGGTGTGGGTGTTACTTTTACATTATTAATCATAACAGAATCAATCTGCAATTCGGCGGCGTCAAAATCAATCACTGATACATTTGCCGAATCAATCATAATTTCAATTGTGTTCCTTCCCGTATAAATCCTGTCTTCATTCCTTGTGCCAGTTGCATTTAATACATTATACCAATCCAGGTACAAGTCATAAGAAAGAACATCATAGGGCCTTCTCACAATAGCAGAAGCAAGTATTTCATCATATTTGAAATGCTTGTATCTGTTACTGCAATCTATATCAGTAGGCATCTGCATTGATTTGTTTTCAGGAGAAAGAAAATCATTATTAAGGAGGAAATCCGGTAATTCAGCTTTTTGTGCAAGTACATTACAGACAAATAAACCCAACAACAATGTAATAATCAATCTTTTCATAGTCCATTCCGTTTTCATAAAATATAAAAAAATTAAATTAGCATTTTTTTTACTATTATGTGCTATTTTAGTAATAAACGTCTCTATGTGATGTTTTATTATTGATTATTGTTACAGAAGTTCAATCCCTGCGGGATTGTAATTTTAACAATGGATTTAACTCAGTAGGAGTGTCATATTTATAGCAAACATAAATTCAAAGCTACTTGATGAACTCCGTAGGAGTAACATATAAGACAATGTATAAAAAATAATTTAAAATAATGGATATTAATACTACAATTAAATTAAATAATGGAATAAACATTCCTGTCATTGGATTAGGAACTTATTTAACAAAAGCAGGCATTGAAACTCTTAATGCAGTAAGGTATGCCCTTGATATTGGCTACAGGCATATTGACACAGCCGCATTATATGCAAACGAAAAGGATGTCGGGCTTACAGTAAAGCAGAGTGGAATTTCAAGGGAAGAAATATTCATTACCACAAAAGTCTGGAACAGCGACCAGGGGTACAATAAAACTATGAAAGCTTTTGATGAAAGCCTTAGAAAGTTAGATTCTGACTATATTGATTTGTACCTTGTCCACTGGCCCCTGCCTGAATTACGTGCTGAAACATGGAAAGCACTTGAAAAGATTTATGGCGAAGGTAAAGCAAAAGCAATCGGAGTCAGTAATTATACAATTCATCATCTTGAAGAGTTATGGAAATCTTGCGGGATTTTACCATCTGTCAATCAGGTTGAGTTAAGCCCTTACCTGCAGCAACCGGAGCTAATGAAATATTGTAAAGAGAAAGGAATAATTATCGAAGCATACAGCCCGCTTACACGAGGAAAAAAGTTCAATGACAAAAAACTACTCAATTTAGCAAGCAAGTATTCCAAATCACCCGCTCAGATTTTGATTCGCTGGGCATTGCAATTTGACACGGTGGTTCTTCCCAAGTCTGCCCGGCCTGAAAGAATAAAAGAGAATGCCGATGTCTTTGATTTTAAAATCTCGGATGATGATATGAAATATATTAAATCGTTCGACGAAGGCTTCAGGATTGCCTGGGACCCAAGCGGACTTAGTTAATTACGAATTGTGGAAATAAATTTACTTAAAGTTGGAAATTGACTATTAGGAAAAATCTGATTAATTTGGAATATAAATTCTTGCAAAAATTTTTTTGAGATGAATTATGAAAACAATAATATTGATGTTGATTTTATTATCAACGACTTTTTGTTCATTTGCAATGAACATGCCCCAGGATACTGTTGTCAAAGATGAGGACAAAGTATATTCATCTTTGGATACTGCATTTATGAATCCTGCGAAAGTATATAAACTCAGCCTCGATAACAGCGAATTGAAATCTTTGCCTGATAACATCGGCAGTTTTGTTAATCTGAGAGAACTTGGACTGATGATTAATAATTTAACAAAACTTCCTGAATCGCTCGGGAAACTCACAAATTTACAAAAGTTAGATTTGTTCCAAAACAAGATAAAATCTCTTCCGGCAAGCATCACCAATCTTCAAAACCTTGAGGTGCTGGATTATTCCGATAATGGTATAAGCAAAATACCTGAATGCATTTTTGCTTTGAAGAATCTGAAAAGGCTGATTCTCAGTTCAAACAACATTGGCAATGTTCCGAAGAATATAGAAAAGCTGGTAAATCTCGAATATCTCGATTTGATGGGTAATAATCTGACAAAGCTTCCAGATAATATTGCAAAGTTGACTTACCTGAGGCACCTGAACTTGAGACAGAACAAATTCTCAGTCAAGGAAAAACAAAAGGTTAATTCATTGCTTCCGACTACTAAGGTAAAGTGGTGATATGCGATTATATTGAATCTAATTGTAAATTACACATTATGTCAGTCTGAACGTAGTCGAAGACTGATTAGAAAAAAGTTGTCATACTTCGGCTTCATTCTGTATGACAGATTTTCAATTAGATCTTATATAAGATATTAAGTCTGATTCTAATTTGTCTTATGTTTGTTTTACAATTGCTTCGGCAGTGGCATTGGACTCTAGATGACAAGTTTATGAATAACTTATGATAGTTTCTCTGTGTCACTTTGCGATTCCTTTGCGTCCTTGCATGAAATAAAACACGGTATTCGATATATAATTCCTAATGGATAAGTATGGCAGCGTTTCTTCGATTGCTACTGATATTTAATCCATATGGGATAGAATTGTTATATTATATCCAAATAAATATAACCACAATTAAACACTCAACACTCAACACTCAACACTCAACACTCAACACTCAACACTCAACACTCAACACTCAACACTCAACACTCAACACTCAACACTCAACACTCATAACCCTACTTCTTCCCTTTCTTCTTTTGAAACCTCTGCTGTGGCTTCCCGTCCTTCTTCGATTGAGTGTCTGTATATTTACTTGGCAAAGATTTACCCCGCGATTCGGCAATATCCTGTGCTTCGCGCATCTTTTTCTGGAGCCAGCCTTCCTTCTTGGGCATCTTCTTCAACTGGTCAAGTGTTAACCTCTTCCTCGAGTATTTGTTGATGTAAACCTGCTGGACTATGCTGAACAAATTAAACATGAAATAATAAAGGTTCAAACCCGATGGGAAATTCGAGAACATAAGTGTAAACATAATCGGCATCATATAAACGAGTGCTTTCTGCTTCGGGTCGGTAACTGTCATCTTCTGCTGAATGAACATCGTAATACCCATAGCCAGAGCCAATCCCGAAAGATGCTTGATTCCCAGAAAAACAAACGGCAATGTATATACTGTATCCGGCAACGACAGGTCAGTAATCCAGAACACAAATGGAGCCTGACGAAGGTCAATCGCAACCCTGAGAACAGACCATAGTGCATACAGGACCGGCATCTGCAAAAGAAGTGGGAGACAGCCGCTCATTGGATTAATACCATACTCCGAGTAGAGCTTCATAGTTTCCTTTTGCTGTGCCTGCTGGTCATCCGGGAGCCTGTCCCTTATTTTCTGCATCTCAGGTTGCAGAAGTTTCATTTTTTGTGCAGAACGCAATTGCTGTATTGAAAGAGGATGAAGAAGTATCTTCATCAGCAGTGAGAATACAATCAATGCTATTCCATAGTTGCCGATAATATTATAAAGAAACCTGAATATCGGAAGCATGAAGTATTCACCAATCGGGCGGACTATGATTTTCCAGCCAAAGTTCATCATCTTTGAAAGCCCATACTCTTTCATCAAATCGTATTCGAGCGGTCCTATATAAACCCTGAATGATTGCGTCATCTGTGGTTCTTTATACGGTATCCTAAGTGAAACGGTATATTTCTCCACAATGCCTTCATTTTTTGCGTGGTACATGGTCCCAAGCATGTCAACAGTTCCGTCAAATGACTGTTCGGGGGTTGGAATAATCGCCGCTCCAAAATACTTAATTTTGACTGCTACATAATCAATATACCCGTGAGGACTCGATATGACAGGGTCTTCACCGCTTGCATTTATTTCCTCGACATCTCCGCTGATTGATGCCATAGCAAGTGCTTCGGCCGACTCGTCAACACTGCTCATTTCCTGGTATCTCAAACCGTCTGACCATACGTAATTGTATCCTCTTGTCGGTATAATAGCGTCCATGTTACTCAGCGAAACACCGGCATCAAACATGTATTGGTTGCCGTAAAACTTAAAAGTTTTTACGATTGATGTGTCTTTTCCGATGTCAATTCTTGCTGTGAGAGTCAATGTCCTGTCGCCATGCAGCTTGTAATAGCCCGATTTATTATTAAGCGTAAAGTATAAATCCCTTGTATCAATCTTCTTATTTTCTTTCGTTAGGAAAGTCATGAAAAGCTCGCCCCCGTGGTTCCAGATCAGCTGGGTCGGCTGTCCGTTCCATGATTTATATTTTTTCAGAGTCCAGCCTTTGATTGTTGCTCCCTTTTTGCTGAACACGATTTTCACTAAGTCATTCTCTATAGTGATAAGTTCATCATTACCCGAAGTGAAAGGAGCAAATACTCCAAACCTCTCAATTTTACTTGCAGTATCAGGTATTATCGGTGTTTCATTAACAGCATCGTCAACAACAGGTTTCGGTTCTTCAGCAGGTTTTTGAGTTATAGTCGTGCTTTCTCTCCCTTTCTCTGCATCTTTGGGTGGAGGCGGCTGTTGGTTTACGGAATTATAAATTAGCCAGATTGTAACGACAATCATTATGGCAGCAAAACCGAGAATACTTCTTTTGTCCATTTATTTGTTTTCTATTTATTAAGCAGAATTTTTTTCATTTAATTATTATAAATTTAAAATTTAATATTTATTGAAAATTTTAAATTGAAAATTGAAAATTATATTCTCTATCATATAATCAAGTACTATATATTACAAATCTTTATTCATTAATAAAATGTATATGTTTATGGTGTGTCTCTTCCGGCACCGGGTCAAATCCGCCGGGATGGAAAGGATGGCACTTCGAAATCCTTTTTATTCCGAGCCAGCCGCCGCGTAAGGCACCATGCTTTTGAATTGCCTCGGAAGTGTAATCGGAACATGAAGGATAGAACCTACAGGATGACGGAAAAAAAGGCGACAGCAGCACCTTATAAATTTTTATAATAAATATTAAAATATATTTCAATTTCAGTTTCCTTCTGTCAATCTAATGTGTGCTTTGAATGCCGATTCCAAAAGAGACTTTACTTTTGGCAGAACATCCTTCAGGTGTATCAGCATCGGATGTTCCGGGGCTGAATTCCAGCCAATAACTACATACTCAAAAGAGTTAATAAATTTTAAATCTGCAGATTCAAAGAAAATATGTTTCAGGCTTTCTCTCATTAATCGTTTTATACGATTTCTGACGACTGCTTTTTTTGCAACTTTTTTCCTGACAATCACTGCATAATTGATTAGCGGAATCTCTTTGCTTTCCCGGTTGAAGCAGATGACTGCCGATGCTTCATCATGGTAAAACCGCTGACCTGTCTTGAAAATCCGGTCAAATGTCTTTTTGCCTTTCACCGGCTGTAACTTCGGATTTATCATATCATGAACCGGTAGATTCTTCCACGTATCTTATTATTTCAAAGCGTCTCTATGCAAATATTAGCGTTGTCCTATTTCAAATCAACATTTAGCACTTAACACTTAGCACTTAGCACTTAACACTTAACATTTAACACTCAACACTCAACACTTTTTAATTAAGCTTTCTTACCCTCGTCACTTACCGTAAGTTTATGCCTGCCTTTAGCCCTGCGGCTTGCCAGCACCTTGCGGCCATTCTTAGTAGCCATTCTTGCCATGAAGCCGTGTGCGTTCAGTCTTTTCCTTCTGCTTGGCTGATATGTCCTTTTCATCTTTAATGAACCTGAATAATTATTATACTAATTAATTTTTATCTTCTTATATAATTCAAAATTAAGGGAACTACAAAAATAATACTATTCCCCAAGTTATACAAATTTTTTTGAGGAATAGACCTAACCCTGTCATTCTGAGCGAAGTCGAAGAATCTCTTGCGTAATTGTCATTCTGAGAAAATCGAAGAATCTTCTTAATTCAAAAATCGTTAATCCTTGTTTTTAAATCTTTATTTTATTTCCGTGCTTGACACGGAAGACTGACAACGGGAAAAGGGTGGTGGTGGTTTTTCGTTTTCTATAGACATATAATCCCTACGGGATAGAATTGTTATGTTATTATTTATATAACCACAATTCAAAATTCAAAATTCAAAATTTAAAATTGTTTTAAACCCTGCTTGGATTCAGTGTCATTATGAATTTCATGATTTCGCTTTCAAAACCCTGAAGAGCAAATTTCGCAACCATGACGATTAGTGCTGATGAAGCAAACAGTACAAGCAAACCGACTGCTATTTTTAACTGGAAACTGAGTATGAATATATTCGTTTGAGGTGCCACACGGGCGAGCAAGGCGAGTGCAAGATTTGTGAGGAAGATAGCAACAATCACAGGTGCCGCCATCTTGATTCCTACGACAAGCACAGTAGTTGCTACCTTGATTAGCATGGTTACTGTAGATTCGGTGATTGCAAATGTCGTGATAGGAACTGCCCTGACACTTGCATAAATACCCTCGATAAGAAAATGATGCCCGTTAATAAACAAGAAAAGCATGATTACAATCATTTCCTTGAATTCACCGACTATCGTAGGAGTATCAGCATCCACATTAAATAACATTGCGGTATGGAATCCGAGGTCGAAATCCACAAACGCTCCTGCAGTCCTTGCTCCCCAAAATACTGCATTAGCTGCCCAGCCAATTGCAACGCCGAGGAAAAACTCCTTCATAACAAGTAGTATCATATACCAGAGATGAAATTCAATTTGAGGTTGTTCGGTCCAAAATGCTGTAGTAATAGAAAAGGCAAGTAACACACCAAGAAACAATTTCACCTGGTTTGGAATAGAACGACTGCGGAAGAAAGGGCTTGCGGCAACAAAACCCATAATCCTGATAAACAGCAAAGTGCCGATAATCAGTTTTCCGGTCAGTATGTCCATTGATGAGGAATCAGGCATTCAATTTCAATTAACAATTAATAATTAACAATTGGCTTTTAGTCGTTAGACTATAAGACTGAAGGCTAAAGCCATTTATCAATTCATTTCTATTCAAATTCAAAATTTTCTATTATCAATTATCAATTATCAATTTTCTATCTTCAATATTGATTATATAATCCCTACGGGATAAATGTGGTAGCGTGAAATTCATTTGCTACAGACATTTAATCACTAGGTGATAGAATTGTTATGTTTATTTAATTCTACATTTTGCATTATTAATAAATATATGCAGACACTTTAAAATTTCCCATCTCCCAATTCCTATTTTCAATCTTCTATTTTCTATTTTCAATTTTCTATCTTCAATATTGATTATATAATCCCTACGGGATAAATGTGGTAGCGT
>JAKAKE010000070.1 GCA_021824625.1 Bacteroidota bacterium
TGCACCAATTACAGGAATACCTCTATCATTTTCGATTGAATCCCTGATGATTTTTTCGTGTCTTTTGCCTCCGACTTGATTTAAAATAACAGCCCGGATTGCGATATCCTTATCGAGTGTCTTGCATCCCAGAACTATTGCCGATGCTGTTCTTGTCATTTTAGTTACATTCAGAACAAGTATAACGGGAACTTTCAGTAGTTTTGCCAATTCTGCCGTGCTGTGAGTACCGGAAGTATCGAAGCCGTCATATAATCCCCGGTTTCCTTCAATTACCGAAATGTCCGAACTCTTAGAATGAATTAGAAAAGATTTTATAACATTTTCATTACCCATCAGGTATGTATCGAGATTTCTTACTACATTTCCTGACGACAGCATCAGCCATGCCGGGTCAATGTAATCCGGCCCTTTCTTGAATATGCTTTGTTTCAAGCCGATTCTTTTTAATTCGGCAATTATCCCGCAACTGACAAAAGTTTTGCCTGAATCCCCGCCAGTCCCTGCAATTATGATACTTGGTAATGGATGTAACATAAATTCTTAGGGATTGCATTTAAAAAAGAATAAATTTTCAATTTCCAATTTTTAATTTTCATTGAATTTTCAATAAATAAATTTCAAAATATATATTTTTTCCAATAACTTAATATCTTCAGATTCTTAATTGTTTAATTGTTTTACAATGACTCAATCCATTCAACCATTTTAAATTATAAATTGATTGAAAATTGCAAAATTGAAAATTAAAAAATTTTTTCTTATAGAAATAATAAATTATTTGTAACATCAATTAGTAATATAATAATCAAATAAAAAATAAAAATCCTGTTATATTGAGTCTAATTGTAAATTACACATTATGTCAGTCTGAGCGTAGTCGAAGACTGATTAGAACAAGGTTGTCATACTTCGACTCCGCTCATTATGACAGATTTTCAATTAGGCATTATATAATGAAAAAATATTTATTATTGTGTGCAAAAATTTACACACTTTTTATTATCTTTGTTTTCCTTGATGTTGAAAATAGGTGATTGAAAAAATTAAAATATGCTTGTATCCATTTTAGCCGGAGTGATAATCGGAATAGTAATGGGCATCCCGCCGGGTCCGGTTGCTGTAACTGCCATAAAGCTGGGACTGAACAAAGGTCAAAGGCATGCTGTATTTGCTTCATTAGGTACTGGGCTTATGGATTTCTTTTACTGCCTCATCTCAATGTTTGCCGCTTCTGCAATTGTTTCGCTTGTAACTAACTTCTTTAATGGATATCCTATTGTCCTTCTCATTTTCCAGGTAGTAGTTATTGTATCGGTGATTATTATAGGCTTATACCAGTTTCGTATTAAAGATGAAATCAAAAACACTGAAAATGATATTATCAAACCCAAAAACAAATTCCTCGATAACCTTGCTCATAAAGGACCTTTTCTGCTTGGATTTGTCGTAGCTATATCTAATATAGCCAATCCTACATTTCTTCCTTCTATGGCTTATGTAACGATGAATGTTCACAGCTTTGGTATAATAGATAACACTGCAATAAACAATGTTTTCTTTTCATTAGGTTTTGGCTTTGGAAATTTTATTTGGCTGTATATTGTCGTGAGAATTCTTCTGCATTACCAAGAGAAGATGACTCCCCATTTTATGGCACGTATCCATCAATTTGCCGGGTTCACTCTCATTGGATTCGGTACGATACTCGGCTTCAGGGCATTTATTCATTGGGCAGAAGTATTGAAGCTGGCACTCTTCTTTTAAATTTTGAATTTTAACTTTTAAATTATGGTTCTCTTTTCATGCTGAATTTTTATTTCAGCATCCATTTCCTGAAACCCTCGTCATCTTTAATTTAGTTTCACGCAAAAAAATTACAAAGAGGAAAAAAGTTGGACAAAGAAAAGTTAAATCAATTATCTAAAATCACTTTTGTCCGATATAAAAATATTATCAATAGGATATGACATTATTTTTCAGAGAGTTCCCCTAAAAAAATTGTGGGGGGGAATTTTTTTAAGACAACCGTGATGATTTATTAATTACTTGAAAAATTAATAAATAATAATTATATTGTCATTTAATATTTCATATTATTCGTAATGAATATTTATAATGTCTGAAATTGTTGCAACAAATGATATAAAAATCGGAATGGCAGTAAGCGAACCTGTCGTCAACTCATTTGGCCAGACGCTAATTTCATCAGGTGCCGAAATCAATGAACAGCACATAAAACTCTTAAAGATGTGGAATATATCGTGTATATCCATTAAAACATCCGAAAGCGACGAATTAGAGGAACTGACAGAGGACATGATAAACCTCGGCTTGGATAGATTGTCAAAAAGACTTACCTGGCAGCCACGAAACGATAATGAAAAAGACTTAATTGACCTTGGTATTATTAGTGCGGTGAATATAATTGCAAGAAAATAATCGAAATTCCGGATTGGTTAATTTAAACTCCATGGTTGATAAGATAGCCGATTTTCCAACCTTGCCTACGATATACACATCTTTGCTGGAAGTATTATCAAATTCAAGGTCAACTGTTCAGGATGTTGCAGATATTATTTTAAATGACCAATCATCAACATTAAAAATATTGAAGCTTGTAAACTCCGTTTTTTATGGATTGCAAAGCCGGGTTGATACGATTTCCCAGGCTATCTTCTATATCGGATTCAGCGAAATAAAAAACATAGTTCTAACATTATCTGTCATTGATGTTTTCTCCAATACTAAGTCTCTGACATATTTTAACCTTGTTGATTTTTGGAAACATTCTATAGCAGTCGGGATTGTCTCAAGAAAAATAGCAAAATTGATAGGTATTAAAAATACGGAGAATTATTTTCTTGCAGGAATTGTACACGATATCGGAAAATTATTCTTTATAAATACCTTTAGTGAGGAATATAATAAAGTTGTAAAATATGCACTCGACAACAAACTAATTATTTGGGAAGCAGAAAATAAAATCTACGGCTTTAATCATATGGATATTGGTGAGATGCTTGCCGATAAATGGCAGCTGCCGGCAACAATTAATCATGCAATCAAATACCATCATAGTAAAGATATTGGGAGCGGTACCCCCGAAACGACATTATGTGTTCATATTGCCGACATCATAGCAAGAATTATGGAATTAGGGAATCCGGGCGATAATCTCGTGTATCCTCCCAGCCAAGAAGTATGGGAGATATTGAATATCCCGCCTGATACTTTTGCGAAAATGTATAATAGTATAATTTCGGAATACAGGCAATCCGTTGGAATTCTTTTGTTGAAATAATTATTAATTATAATTTTTATGCCGGAAGAGATAGTCATAAGCGAGGAGTTAAAAAATTTTTTTAGAACAATGGAAAATTTTTGCAATACCCATGTTCATGAAACTACTGTATTGAATTATATCAGCAGCAGTTTGAAAGACATGATGGAATTCCCTTCAGCTAAGTTTAATGCATTATATTATCTCAATCAGGAATCCTTTGAATTTGAATTAAACTCAATTTATCCTGAAAGTGATATTAGTGACATAAATAAGGTTTTTCAGTTAATGATTGATTCAGGCTCACTCGGCAAATCACTTCAAACAGGAGAAATCAGTTTCTTTAATCATAAAGCAAAGAAAAGTAATAATCATTA
This sequence comes from Bacteroidota bacterium, assembly GCA_021824625.1. GTDB lineage: Bacteria > Bacteroidota > Ignavibacteria > Kapaibacteriales > UBA2268 > XYC2-FULL-35-21. The sequence continues at coordinate 3,661 of JAKAKE010000070.1, forward strand.
TCTTATTTGTCCTTTAATCGGCTCAAAGGGTGTCATTGGACTAATCCTAATGAAAATAGACATTGCACCCGAGGATATCGAAAATTATCTCGTTAAGCTTTTAAAGATGTTTATAAGTATTTTTTCTATAGGACTAGAAAAATTCACTCTTTTTGAGAACCAGTCAAAAGCTCAGGACATGCTCGACCAGATGGTGGCTTCAAGGACTATAAAGATTGCACAAAGCAAAGTCCGGCTTGGTGAGAAAATTGAATCGCTCAAATCGGACCTCACAATGACTATGCCTCATGAGGTCAGAACACCGATTAACCAGATTCTTGGCTTTTCCGACTATCTTATTAAAACATTAAGTAAATCCGATATAAAAGATTCGGAGGATTATTTGGAAATTGTCAGAGATATTCATTCTTCAGCGGAAAGGTTACAGAGGTTGTTCGAGAATTACCTTTTCTTTGCGAGACTTTCAATGATTTCCACAAATGTGTTTGAAATTCAAAATCTCAAAAAAGACATTAGTCCTTCTGTTCAGCCAATTATTTATGACAGAATAATGATGAACATAATGCAGGCGGGAAGGCAGGGTGATATTAAGATTGAGCTTGCCGATTCACCTGTTGCAATGAACGAAGAATATGTAAATAAGATTGTCGAAGAAATAATTGGAAACTGCAACAAATACTCCGAACCGGGGACAGGAATTGAAGTATTCTCATTTGTGAAGGATAATAACTATATATTAACATTCATTGACCACGGCAGAGGAATGACTGCCGAGCAGATTCAAAGCATTGATGCATACATACAGTTCGACCGCAGGTCTTACGAACAGCAGGGTTCGGGTTTGGGCTTATCAATCGTCCAAAGGATACTTGACCTTCATGATGGAGAATTTGCCGTAGAAAGTGCCCCGGGAAATTATACGCGGGTTATGATTAAGCTTCCAATACCCGCCAATTATGAGTCTGAAAATTAATTTTTTAGATTGTCTCACTCATAGAAGCTTTTTGATAGATGATTGCAATGAAGAAAATCACCGCCTGTACGAGTATAATTGTTGCCCCGCTCGGAAGGTCAAAAATATAAGATGTTATTAAGCCGATTATTGAACTTACTATTCCGAGGCAAATCGAAATAATTGTCATTCCGAAAAATGTTACTGCTATGAGCCTCGCCGATGCGGCAGGTATAACAAGAAATGCTGCAACGAGGATGATACCTACAAGCTTCACGGAAACAACAATTGTTATCGCAAGAAGTATGTTCAGTACATAATCATCAATTGTTACAGGTATTCTGTCCGTTTTTGCCAGTTCCCTGTCGAAGGTAGAATAAGCCCATCTGGACCAGTAAAAGAAAAACGTAAGAACAGTAAATAAAGTTAAAATAATAGTAACTATGAGGTCTGATGTCTGCACTGATAAAATCGAGCCAAAGAGGTAAGCAAATGCATCGGCTGTGTAAGAACGTTTCAATGAAAGAAAAATAATTCCGAGTGCAACTGATATTGCAAATAAAATCCCGATAGAAGTATCGCTTCCGAGATTTGTCTTGTCTTTTAACAATGTGATGCCGATTGATGCAATAATTGTAAATGGAATTGCAATCCATAGAGGTTCGGTATTGAGAAGAATACCGAGAGCCACTCCTCCGAAGGCGGCATGAGCCAGTCCGGAACCCATAAAGCTCATTCTTCTCTGTACAATGAAAACGCCAAAGTAACTCGACATGAATCCAACAAAAATGCCTGCAAGCATGGCTCTCAGCATAAATGACTGCATGAATGCCTCAATCATGATGCCTCCCGACGAAAATCATTTCATGGCGATGCCCGACGTGTCCGAATGTCTTCCTGAGACATTGTTCCGTAAATGCATTATCAGGAGTATCGAAACATAGAATTTGCCTGTTCAGCATTAAAACGTGGTCAGCGTGATGGTAAGCGGCTTCCCAATCGTGAGTAACCATAATAATAGTGGCATTAAACTCGGATTTATAATCATCAATGATTTTGTGAATGTCGTTTTCGCCTATCCAGTCTATTCCTGTAGCAGGTTCGTCCAGGACAAGAATTTTCGGCTTACGGATTAATGCCCTTGCGAGATATACACGCTGAAGCTCACCTCCTGACAGCTTATTGAGAGGACGTTTTGCAAGATTTCCGGCTCCTACCTTTTCGAGAGTTTCCATTACAGGTTCTTTGTTAGTCTTTATCATTTTGCCGGGCCATTTTGCTTTTAGTCCGGTTGAAACAAGCTCGATTGGCAGTGCAGGGAAAGACCTGTCCAATGTTTTGATTTGAGGAACATATCCCAGGTCGAAAGGTGAAAGTTCATCGGTATGCTTCCCAAAAATAGTTATCGTACCTTGATTGGGCTTGAGTAAACCAAGTATGACTTTCAGAAACGTAGTTTTTCCTGCACCGTTGGGACCTACAACTGATACAAAATTGCCTCCTGGTATGCTCAGGTTAAGGTTTTCCAGAGCAGAATACCTTGCAAAATTCACGTATAAATTTTTTACATCAATCGCTATATTATTCATAACAGAAGAGAAAATTACCCCGTTAAAAATGATAAGTCGTAAATGAAATTAATTAATTTTATCACTAATGTCTAATATAATAACATTATTAATTTGTCATAGCTTTATTTTTTAGAGTATTCCCCCCTTAAAAAAAGGGTGAATTTTTTTCGGGCAATAGCGAAATAAATCATCAAATTTTACCCAATGACTATTTAAACACATAATTAAAGTAATATTTAAAGTAATTTAATCAGAGTAACTTAAAGTAAAAAAAAGCGTTTATTTGTATAAGTGATAAAGTTGTTTTTTCTTTAGAGAAAGGGTAAGTTATGAAAAAAGGAAAATTTTTAGTTACAGTATTTGCATTTGCGTCTTTGATTTTACTTTATGGATGCATAAATAATAATGAGGGTCCAATGGGACCTCCGGGGAATGCAAACGTGAAATTCTTTACCTATACTATTTATCCGAACGACTGGCTTGCATCAAATGACCCGAACCTTTGGTACTTCGACAAGCGGTGCGATTATGTTACGCCGGACATAGTTGATTATGGTGCAGTACTGTTTTACCTGAAGGAAACATCAGGGAAATTGTCATGGATATCATTACCAACAACCAGCTTATACAGAGATAACGGACAGGCATATACAACTGAGTATCAGCCCTGGCACTCGGATTATACTTTGTCTATCCAATGGATTGACACACATCCCACAAATCCCCGCAAACCGACATGGAATTGTGTGATTAAGGCAATCATAATTGCAGATTATCCAAACAGCATTATAAAAGCAAAAGGTATTGATGTTAGGAATTATGAACAAGTGATTAGTGCGTTGAATCTTTCAGCGACAGAATAATTTAATTTCAGCATGAACCGATGATTAAAAATCATCGGTTCAATTTTTTATTTATTTACCTTCCAAGAAATAATAGAGAAAAAAATATTCTTTAATTTAATCTTTGGTTGACTCCTTTTGGCTTCATTTTTGATATTTTCTTAATGTATTTATTAAAATATTATAAAAGAAAATATGCCTGAAAGTAAATTATTTATTGAGATAGCATCTTTAGAAACGGAGCAAAAAAATCCGCAGACAGAGAATATTGATATTGCCTCGACTAAGGAAATTCTCGGGATGATTAATGATGAGGATTTAACTGTTGCTTCAGCAGTGCGTAAAGAAATTCCCAATATTACTAAAGCAGTTGACAGACTCGTTGAGTCTTTTAAAGCCGGAGGAAGGTTATACTATTTCGGAGCAGGAACAAGCGGCAGGCTTGGAATAGTTGATGCGGCAGAATGTCCGCCCACATTCGGTACAGACCCTGAAATGGTACAGTGCATTATTGCCGGAGGGCATAAAGCTGTTTTTAAGGCTCAGGAAGGTGCCGAAGATGCACCTGAAAACGGAGCAAGAGAAATAATTGAAAGAGGTATTCGAACTCCTGATGTCGTTTGCGGTATTGCGGCATCCGGCAGAACACCGTTTGTCAAAGGCGCTTTGGAAGAAGCAAGGAAAAGAAATATATTTACAATCTTAATAGCAACAGTACCAAAGAAAAAAGCAATTGAGAATGGGATGATTGCTGATATTATGATTTGCCCAGTGGTCGGTCCCGAAGTTATTACAGGTTCAACCCGAATGAAATCCGGGACAGCACAAAAGCTGGTGTTGAACATGCTGACAACTGCTTCAATGGTACGGCTTGGAAAAACACTCGGGAACGTGATGGTTGACCTCCAGCTTACTAATGCAAAACTCAGGGAAAGGGCAAATCGAATACTTATGATGCTTGCCGATGTTGATTATGATACTGCTGAGAAAATTCTTAAAGAGAACGGTGGGCATGTTAAAACAGCACTTGTTATGCTATTGGCGGATGTTGATGTTGAACAAGCAAAAGCCCGACTTAAGAAAGCAGGGGGATTCATTAAAAAAGCAATCTTTTAATTCACAATTAAATTTAGTTATTAGGGGTTTAGGATTAACCTCACACTTTAGTCTAAGGTGGCTCGTATGTAGCACCTGGTCAGTTCTCGTGCCTCCCCCCCCATACTGAAGTATGGGGTTACTCTCATGCGGTGACGCAAGTTGGATGAATGGTGATTTGTGTGATTATGAGGTTTATGATTAACCTCACACTTTAGTGTGAGGTGGCTGGGATGTAGCACCTGGCAAGTTCTCGTGCCTCCCCCCTGCTGAAACATGGGGTTATTCTTATAAGGTGACGCAAATTGTCTGAACATGATTAAAGGGATTATGAGATTGCAGGATTTATTACACATACCTTAATACTTCCACAATGAAGGGAAATTATTTTTTATGTGGGGTTAAGACAATAGGTCCTGTGTCAAGTATGGAATGACAATTTCGTGATTCTTTTACAAGCACAATGTGACATGTAAAAATTAACAATTCAAAATTAACTTTATTCTCCGACCATTACGAAGCCGCCCCAATAGTATGGGTAGTGGTATTTGTCTCTCATCTCATTTCTTGCTTCGTTGAATGCTGTACGTTTATCTTTGCCGTTTAACCATTTTGAATAAAAAGATGTCATCAATTCCTGTGTTTCTTTGTCAGGTACAGTCCATAGTGACATGATAATACTCTTAGCTCCTGCCTGCTGGAATGCTCTTTGTAATCCGTAAACTCCCTCTCCATTTTTGATTTCTCCTAATCCGGTTTCACAAGCACTCAAAACTACTAAATCTGTTTTATCCAAATTGAGATTCATAGCCTCATAAGCTGTAAGTAATCCATCATCTATATTTTGATTTTCCAGTTTTTGATTGTTTAATGTATTCTCTGCTCCTGAAAATAATAAGAACGACCTCAGTAAGGGATTCTCTGCCACTCTCTTTGTCTCCATTCCCATTAACATTTCATCATTCCTGATTTCAATATCCTTAAGAAATTTCCCATGTGTAGCAATATGTAAAATCCTCGGATTATCTACTCCTTTTACTGCTTCCTCCAATGCTTTCTCTCCCAGATGTGAATTTACATTCCATCCTTTTTTTGTGAATTCATTTGCTATTTGTTCTATTTCTGTTCTTGTTGAAGGTAATGGTATTATACCACCTCTTGTTGTACTGTCCAATGTATTACCGAGATAGTAGAATTCTCTTGTCCTGTTTTCTGCTATTGCATTAGCCAGTTCAAGATGTTTTGTACTATCCAAATTGAACATCGGGTCGCCAAATAATTCAACAACCATTTCCCCCTTTTTCAAAGGGGGATTAAGGGGGTTTTCTTTCCTCTCCACCAAATCCCTCGTACTTGTTACAACTCTAATATCAACATCATCAGAAAGATAATGCTCTGTCTTTGGATTCATCAGTGTAGCAAGATTGATTTGATTATATACACCATCGGGAGATAAATAAACTGTCTTTATTCCTTTCAATTTCTTTGCAATCGGTTCCCAAAATTGTGAGTATGAGTCTTTGTCTTCGAGTTGATTTTGAATAGAATTATGATAATTTTTGATGTATAATTTTTCTAATTCAGCACCGTTCTTCAGCAGGACTAATTCAGGCTCTTTTGATTTTTTCATAACAATTAATGCGGAATAGAAAACAGTGTCTGTTATTCTGCCTTTTTCAATAAGATTGATTCTTACGATTTCAACAATAGCTTCATCTTTTTCCAGATTTTTTTGGACATCTTTCCAATTTAATTTTTGCATATCATATTGTTTTTGGAAAATCTCAGAACGTTTTGTCAGTTCTTTCTCCTGCTCATTGGCAGATTTGATAATCGAATCTAAATTGATTTTCTTTTTTTCCAATAGAGCTTTGGAGAGCAGATAGAGCTTCGCGATGTATTCTTTTTTATCCTTCCAGCTATTAAAAAGTTGAATTAAAGTAGTGTCATTGCTTGACAGAATACGGCTTCTTACCTTGTTTGTGGAACTTAAAAGCATTCCCTTAGTCAGCAATTGATTATCAAACATAGTTTCAAGTATTTGCGGAGATTCTTTATACCTTAAAAAAGCGAAATTATTGAATTGCAGATAGTATTTTGAAAAAGTATTAAAATATTGTCCCTTTTCTTCCTCGGATAGAGATGGAAAATAATTATTTAACATATTGTAGCAAACTGTCATTAGCTCAAGATATAGATGTTCAGCATCGTCGTAGCGTCCCCAGCGTTTGTAGAATGAAGCCATTTGATTTATGGAATTTGACAAATACGGATGGCCCCCTTTGAACAAACGTCTTCTCATCTCTAATGCCTCTTTGTATAATGGCTCGGCTTCGGAATATCGTCCCCTTTCATTGTAGAACATTGCCATGTTATTGATGGAGTTTGCTAAATCAGGATGGTCGCCCTTGAAGAAGCGTCTTCGCATTTCCAATGCTTCTTTGTATAGGGGCTCAGCTTCATTGTAATTACCCCTGCCATCGTAGAAATAAGCCATGTTATTGATGGATGTTGCTAATTCCGGATGGTCGCCTTTGAATAAGTGTCTGCTCATCTCTAATCCTTCTTTGTATAGTGGCTCAGCATCCTTGTAATTACCCCTGTCATCGTAGAACAAAGCCATGTTGTTGATGGACCCTGCTAAATCAGGATGGTCGCCCTTGAAGATGCGTCTTCGCATTTCCAATGCTTCTTTGTATAGGGGCTCAGCTTCATTGTAATTACCCCTGTCATCGTAGAACAAAGCCATGTTGTTGATGGACCCTGCTAAATCAGGATGGTCGCCCTTGAAGAAGCGTCTTCGCATTTCCAATGCTTCTTTGTATAGGGGCTCAGCTTCATTGTAATTACCCCTGCCATTGTAGAAATAAGCCATGTTGTTGATGGAGTTTGCTAAATCCGGATGGTCACCCTTGAAGATGCGTCTGTACATTTCCAATGCTTCTTTGTATAGCGGTTCAGCTTCATTGTAATTACCCCTGCCATTGTTGAATGCAGCCATGTTATTGATGGATTCTGCTAATTCAGGGTGGTCGCCATTGAATAGACGCCTTCTCATCTCTAATGCTTCTTTGTATAATGGCTCAGCATCGGCATAACGTCCCTGCCCATTGTTGAACATAGCCATGTTATTGATGGATCCTGCTAATTCAGGGTGGTCTCCCTTGAATATATGTCTTCTCATCTCTAATGCTTCTTTGAATAACGGCTCGGCTTCGGAATAGCGTCCATGTATAACATTGAAATATGCTATGCTATTGATGATGTTTGCTAAATCCGGATTATCTCCCTTGAATAAACGTCTGCTCATCTCTAATGCTTCTTTGTATAATGGTTCAGCTTCATTGTAATTACCCCTGGCATTGTATAACATTGCCAAGTTGTTGATGGAGTTTGCTAAATCAGGATGGTCGCCCCTGAATAATGTTCTGCATAATTTCAGGTGAATTTCCTGATAATAAATGGCTGAATCCAATTTACCTGAATAATAAAATAATTCGGCGATTGAACCAATAGTAGAAGCATAATTTGTATCTAATTTGCAAAATTCTTTTTCAACTTGTGGAAGTGCTTTCTGTGCCAACTGCAAAGCAGTTTGGTAGTCCTGCTTTTCCTGATAAAATTTCGTGCTGTCCATCAGCTCCTGCCAGGACTGGGCGTAGGCAGTGAATAGTGAACAGTGAATAGTGAACAGTATAATTAATGTGAATATAATTCTCATAATATATCCTTTAAAATATATATTTCGGTCTAATGAATATAAGTTAAAATTAAGGAAATTTAGAATCATATAAAATATAATTTAATTTATTCTAATAATTTAATTAGTTTTTGACTAAATAAATACAATCATTAATAATTATAGTCTTAATAATATTAGTCCATCCCCGTCTAATTAAAACTTAATAAAGCCTGATTATTAATTTTATATAAGTTAATTTTGAATTAATTAAGGTTTTGAAATATTGATGAAAATAACGGGTGAAATTGATGGCTGAAAAAGTTGCAGATAAAAAGACAAACGGGAAAGCACGTGCAGTTGTAGGTGATGGCAAACCAATCGGTAAAATACTTAATCAATACCTTGAGCCAAGACATGCTAAGGTAACTTACATGGGCAAAGAAAAAGACATTATTCTGAATTGCCCCTTTGACGGAAGAAATTTTACAAAAGAAATAGTGTTGAAATGGTATGGTGAAATCCAACTTGGAAGAAGATTGGATGACAAAGCCGCATTGTACGTGAAAATGGCAAAGGGATGGTCTTACCATGCACCGTTTGCAGGACATGACGGAATCCAGCTTGCAATGGGAAAAATATTCAGGCAGGGAAAGGATTTTTTATTTCCTTATTATAGGGATTTACTGACTTGTTTATCGGCAGGTATGACTGTTGAAGAAATTTTATTAAATGGATTAAGCAAGGAAGCCGATGTAGCAGGCGGCGGGCGACATATGAGCAATCACTTTGCAAAGCCCTCGATAGGTATTCAGAATGTTTCATCATGTACCGGCAATCATGCACAGCATGCGGCAGGTGTGGCAAGAGCAATTAAGAAGTACAATGATGATGCTATTGCAATTTATTCAAGCGGTGAATCGGCTTGCTCCGAGGGATATTTCTGGGAAGCAGTGAATTGTGCCTGCCTCGAAAAACTTCCTGTGATTTTTGTTATTCAGAATAATAAATATGGTATTTCCGTACCGGTGTGGGAACAGACTGCAAATGCACAAATCTCGGATAATTATTCAGGTATGAAAAACCTGATGCTCTTTGAGTGTAACGGAAGATGTCCGTTTAATTCGTTCAATACTTTGGTTGAAGCGAGGGAATACGTCCTGAGCGGGAAAGGTCCTGCAATGGTTCATGCCGATTGTGACAGGATGGGACCTCATTCAAATTCAGATCCTCATCTGCTCTATCGGACAAATGAAGAACTTGAGGAGGCAGCTAAGAGGGACCCACTACTTCAAATGAGATATACAATTCTTGATTACAAAATAGCAAAAGAAGAAGAACTCAAGGCAATCGAAGAAGAAAATGAAAAAATAATAAAAGAAGAAGCAGACAGAGTAGAAGCCATGCCTAATGCTGACGGCTCCTCATGGGAGGAATTTATTTTTCCTGAACCTTATGTGAAAACCGAAGCTCATACCGAGCCTGAAAGTGATGCTAACGCTCCGATTATAACATTTCGCGAAGGTATCAATATTACATTGAAGGAAGAGTTCCGGCTCAATCCAAACACTTTCTTGTGGGGACAGGATGTTGCCTCAAAGAACAAGCAGGGCGTTTTCAACGTTTGCAAGGGTATGCTCGATGAATTTGGGAATGACAGGATTTTTAATTCACCAATTGCAGAGAACAATATTGTCGGTTCTGCAAACGGATTTTGCAGATATAGGGATGATATTCGTGTAGTAATAGAAGGAGCTGAATTTGCAGATTACTTCTGGCCCGCAATGGACCAATACATTGAGTGTTCGCATGAGTATTGGAGAACGAAAGGGCAGTACACGCCAAACCTTGTGATTCGACTTGCAAGCGGCGGATACATTCAGGGTGGATTGTACCACTCGCAAAACCTTGAAGGTACATTCACAACAATTCCGGGCATAAGGGTTGTCAATCCGGCATTCGCTGATGATGCTGTCGGCTTAATGAGGAATGCAATCAGGTCAAAAGGTGTTACGGCATTTCTTGAACCGAAATTTCTCTACAATTATAAACCCGCTTCCACACTTACACCACGAAGTGATTTTATTGTTCCGTTCGGAAAAGCAAAGCTAAGAAGAATAGGAACCGATGTGTCAATAATCAGCTATGGTACCGGTGTTCACCTTAGTCTGAATGCCGCAAAGGAACTCGAAAAAGAAAACATATCAGTTGAATTACTTGATTTAAGGTCGTTAATACCCTGGGATAAAAAAGCTGTAGTCGAAGCAGTTAAGAAAACGAACCGGGTGGTGATTGTGCATGAAGACAAGGTTACAGGCGGCTTTGGAGGCGAGATTTCAGCCTTCATTAATTCGGAAGCATTTAATTATTTAGATGCACCTGTCCTGAGAGTAGGCTCAAAGGACTGTCCGGTGGGTTTTGCAAAGGATTATGAGAACGCGGTTTTACCGAATGTAGAAAGTGTCAAGGATAGTGTAAGAAAAGTTTACAGGTATTGAAAAAAATTGACACAATGAAAGTGTGTAAAAAATCTGACACTGTGAGGGAAGAAGCACAAAGAAAAATTAATTAATTTTAATAAATTCAGATTATTTAACTTTTTTTCACTTTTTTTTTCAAGTAATTTTGGAAAATCTACACTCAAAGACTAATTTTGTGAATTAAAATAAAAGGAAAAGTGCGCCCGTAGCTCAACTGGACAGAGTGTTGGATTCCGGTTCCAAAGGCTGGGGGTTCGAATCCCTTCGGGCGTGCTTCAGTCAAGTTAAATACAAGGGTTTATTAAATAGATTTTATGTCGGATAAAAAAGTTATTAAAGAAAACACAGATAAGATTTCAAAGAAGAAAAGTTCTAAAACACAATTAGACCAGGGAGACAATAAGGTTGTCAGGTTTCAGCGATTTGTCGAGAACAACCGCAAGCTTGTTATGTGGGTATCATTCGGAATAGTAGCCGTAACAGTTTTGTTCTTTGTTATCAGGTCCTGGTCCGAAAAGAAGAGTGAAGAAAACATGAAAATGGCTTCTGTGGCTTTAAACAGGATTCTCGATTACTATAATAAAGCTGACTACATGAAATCACTTTACGGTGATTCGACAAAGATGATAAGAGGCCAAAAGGTTATCGGTTTGATTGATATAATAGACGAATACGGTGGTACCGAACAGGCAGAAATAGCAAAGCTTTATGCGGGGAATTGTTATTTGGGAATGCAAAAATCACGTGAAGCAATATCATATTTTGAAAAAGCGATTGGGGCTGACTCAAAGATGGTAATGATGGGAGCCAATGCAGGACTTGGTGCCGCAAATGAAATGGCAGGTAATTATAAGACGGCAATTGATAATTATGACAAAGCCTCTGAGTTAGCAGATATTGAAGATGTAAAATTCAGATATATATATTTTAGCGGATTATGTTCCGAAAAAATCGGGGATAAGAAAACAGCAGAGGTCAAATTCAGGCAAATACTTGTAGAATCAACGTATTCTGAGTTTACAAATTACGCAAAGATAGGATTAACCCGACTTGGCACGATAATTGAGTAACGAACTGTGTTTATAATGATAATGAAGAAGATAATGAAAATAGAAAATAAATTTTTTGTACATAATAGTAATATTTTATGGGAGGTAACATGCATCGTTTGTTTCGTTTAAGCTTACTGGTAATTTTACTGGGCATCATAGGATACTCGGTAGGATTAGCAGACAAACCCCGGATGTCATTATCAGGGAGATTAGTCCCCGGTGAGGTTAGGGTTTTGGTAAAAGATACCATATACTACGTCAATTATGAGTACGATATTTTTGGTACTCTGATAATTGAACCTGGTACAACAATTGAGTTCAATCCTAACGGCAGGATGATAGTCCAGCAGGAAGGAAGACTCATTGCAGACGGTTTTGCAAGGGCTACATATAATCCGAATCCATTTTCACATAATGGAACTACGATTTTGCCTTATGAAAACGTCGCAACAACCCGAAACCCATACAGCTATATAGGGTATTCGGACCTCAGATATTTTCTTTACGGAACTTATAATCACAATTTGAACGGAGTTGTGCCAACTGATGTTGACGCAACTATTGACGTTTCGACTCCACGTGATTTAACTATTAATTTGAACAAATACCGTAACATTTTTGACGTAGTACTCGATACTGCTCAACGTCGTATTGTTGACCTGGTTGGAAATGGGGTAAATTATCCCGAACCATCAGCACCACAGTTCAGGATTCCATTCGAAGATGCAATCATGTTTATTGCTTCGAAGCTTGGCTCGGCACCAGCCGATGATTATAACTTACAAAGATACCCGTGGAGAAGAATCGGAGATTTACCGGTCAACATAGTTGCCGAGGAAATCGTATTTAAGGGACAACCCTTTCAGAATTTCTCTTACGAATGGGGACATATAGTTGTTTTACCAGGTGCAAGGGCTGCATTTTTCAGGAACTGTAAATTTGACGGTTTAAGAAAAGATACAACTGTTGACAGGCTTCCTTATTACGTAGCCTCTCAATTTACACCGCCATTGACTCAGTCTGAGGTTGATGCCCTTAACAGGACGATGCTTGACAGGTCAAACGGAGGCGGTGGAGCAATAACAACTTTCTCATCCAGAACATGGATTATTAACAGTAGATTCACATGTAATATGGCTCGCCACAAAGGCGGTGCTTTACAGATTTTACAGACACCCGAAGGATTTCCAAAGCCGGCATATAACCCAGGTTATTACCGTCTTGATAAAAACCCGAATATAACTGATAAGGGTGGAGAATTATCGCAAATCAATACTAATAATGTCATGCCGGGATTTAGCAAAATTTTTGCTATAGATTATATTGATGAAGACCCGGTGAATTATCCCGAACCAATGACAAGCTATGACCGTCAGTATTATGACGATGCCCGTATAGCTGTATATCTTGGCAGAATGAGGAACCTTAAGTTTGATGATAACTTTGTTCAGTTGGCAAATATCAGCATTCAAACAATCGGAACACCTCCGCAAACTGTTGTAAGAGATGACACAACGATTGTAGCCAGCGGAAATCAATACTATGGTAACCTTGCTTTCGGCGGTGCCGTTTACATCGGAGGTGAATCAAGTACCTTTTCTGTAACACCTTTTGTCGGTGAACCAACAGGTTACAGGACACATCCTTTTGAAATTGGTTTAGGTGTTAATAATTCAATTAACATTCATGGGCCCGGTCCGGGATTTGCACCGACATTACAAACATTCCCGCTACATGACACTATATTGTTCCAGCATAACTGGGCAAACAACTATCAGGGCGGAGTTACATCATTAGGTGCAAGAGGCGGTGCCATATATGCAGGTGACCATACTTCACTTATCGTTGCAGGTGAATTCAGAGATAATTACGCATATACAAAATACCTGCAAACTGATTCCAACGGCTCTAACCCGGGTTATTATGCAAGGGGCGGTGCCATTTACCAATCCGATTCGAGGAATAGATTACAGGTAAGAGGCGGACCGAACAGAGCTAACGGAACGAATGTAGATAATCCGACAATATTTTATAATAACTGGGCCGGTACAGGTGGTGCAATATTCGTTGAAAGAGCCACTGATATTACTGACCCGTTATCCTTTGATAGTCCACTTTGGGAAGAACCGAAATTATATTTACAATCACCGATTATCGGCGGTTCCGACCATTACATTTACACGAGAGATTATGGATTTAATATAACCTTCCGCCAAAACAGGGCAAGGTCTTATGGCGGTGCTATTTTTACAAACAGGAACATGTCTGTAAACGGTGCAGGCGGAGTTACCAATAATACATTAATTGGTTACGGAGGCAGGTATGCAGTTGCATTTGACAGCAACCATGCAGGTTATGCAGGCGGTGCCGTTCATATCCGTATACCATTCAGAGCCTCATCACCTGATATGGAAAGAACAGTTCAGATGATTCGTGCTAATTTCACTTACAATAAAGTTGGTGAAAATATTGCCGAATCTTTGAAACCACAGGTCAGGGGCGGTGGAGCTTTGTATGTTATGAATGCAGACCTTAACTTAATGAAGGGCCTTGAATTTAGAGGCAACGTAGTTTATAACGGAAACGGCGGTGCCATTCATATGGTCAGGCCTAACCTTTATAATAAGAGATTCTTCCTTACTGATTTGGATAATGAGGAAAGAACAGCTTCATCGGCAATGCCATATTATTATTGGCCGAATACATCTTATTCATCCGAAAACGGAGTTTTGGCTTATATGTCGAGTGCCTATCCGCCCGATGCCAGGATGTTGGTAAGATTCCTCGATAACCAGCTTATCGTAGATGACCAGATTCTTGCTACACAAAGCGGAAGCGGTACAACACAAATCGGTAAAGGAACACCATCAACCACTGCCAATCTTTTTGGTGTAGCATTCCTTAATGAAGACGAAGGTTATACTGTCGGAGCAGGCGGTACAATTATCAGGTTAACCGAAGGCGGAGACCAGTGGGAATACATACCTTCAGGTACGGCAAATCAGCTAAATGACATTGACTTCCTGACAAATAATGTTGGTGTTATCGTAGGTGATAACGGAACAGTTTTGAGAACACTTAACAGTGGTCTGAACTGGGCACCGGTAGCTGTTAATTTATTACCCGGCTGGTCGTTAGCTGGGATTAATTTCTACTCTGTGAAATTCTCGGGTTCAAGCTCTAATTTAGGTTACCTTGTAGGTGATGACGGCTTTATTGCAAAGATAACGGTTACATTAAGTACAGTAACAGTTGACCAGGTTGAATCCGGTACAATTCATAACCTTTATGAAGTGTACTTCAACAGAGTACACGAAGGTTATGCAGTTGGACACAGGGGTTTGATCCTGAAACTTAATGCAGATGATAAATGGGATGGACAGATATCAAACATATATACTGACTTATACTCAGTTTATTTTACAAATGACTATACAGGCTATGCAGTCGGCGAAAATGGCGTTCTTTTGAAAACGACTAATGCCGGTTATAGCTGGGACAGAATTGAAACAGGAACAACAATTCAGTTGAACAGGGTTTGGTTCACAGGCTTGCATGACGGTTATATTGTCGGCAATGACGGCTTGATGCTGAAGTCAACAAACGACGGAGCGACTTGGTTTGCCCTCGACCCGAAAACAACTGATAACCTTAACGATATATTCTTCAAGACACCTTCTGTGGGTTATACAGTCGGTGATATGGGATTTGTTGCCCGTACTTCCGATGCAGGAGCAAATTGGGTAAAGAAACTGTCGAAAGATTTACAGTATGTTGACGTCAGAAGATGGGCTCAGGAATCAGGTTTACCTGAGAACGGTGTCGGTCTTGGAGGCGCAATCTACATTCTCGACAGTGCCACAGCAAGCAGATTCGGCAGACTCGATTCGACATGGTTCAACAGAGTAAGGATTTTAAATAACTTTGCTTATTCGGGTTCTGCAATTTATTCGGACAACTTCGATATGAAGTTAGTGTTCAACAGGTCTTTGATTACAAGCAACATGGTTGATGACCGTAACGACATCGGTATCTTCCAGAATGCAATCACAGGCCCTGTCCTGAGAGACCCGAATGATATGTCAATTACAATCGGAAACGTTGCTTCGAGCGATTTGGCGAGTACATGTATTTATGGTGAAATTCAGGGTCCATCCCCGGCATTCACCTTCTCTGAAGCGGCAAACTCGATTTACAATAATAAATCAAGATTTTTAATCAGGCTTCCCGATGCACCGAACACAAAGGGTGTTCTTGCAGGACTGACAGGACTTGGCTTCGGCGGTACCGATACACTTTCGGGCAACTACTGGGGCAAGACAGAAGCGAACGTAACCATGATTGTTTACGATTCATGCACGAACTGTCCCGGCAAGAAATACAGAGGCGGACATCAGGAAACATTCTATCTTGACACAACAGACCTCGTCGGCGGTTACAATTACCACCGTACAAAAACTTTGGATTACCGACTCTGGGAAACAAAGAGCGAAAACAATGCATTGAGGAATTCATTCATTTTGAGACGTGATAAAAGTTATTTATTCGAAGGGCCATTTGAATCAGTGTTGAAATGGGATTATCAGCCGATTCCTCTAATGAATGAGAATGATGAAAATACACCGGCTGACTCGAGTATTCCCGACATTCTGCTTGCGAGCGGAAGGATTTACGATGCTTATGATAAAGGTACCGACGTAAAGACAGCAGATTATGCACGCAGAAGAATGAGTCCGATTGAAGACTTTGCAGTCGGTATTCCACCGGAGTTGGGAAGGTATGTTGACAATACTTCACCTTATTATGGCAAGTATGTCAGGTGTCTTGTAAGAGACCCGTTCATTGCCGATAGCTTAGTCAACGTAACTGACCCGGCTTATCCGATTATCAATTCATTGCAGACAGAATTCTACCCATTCGTGGGACCTGCCATGGATACATTATTCTATCATCCAATCGGATACCCGCTGTTCCTCGAGACAGAAGCTAATTACACGGGTGACGTTAACAGAACAAACCATGACCTTAGATTCCTTAATGAATCGGTCTTCTTTGTAATTAATGAAACAACTAATGATTATATAAGAGTTAACCTGAGACAAGTATCGGAAGATGCATCCCACAGGGAAGTGTTCAGAGGAAGGGTTGAATTAATTCCTGACTCATCCAACAGGATTCCGAACACGACCATCAGGCGTTCAAATGAAGGTTTGCTCAACTTCGGCTCAAACATAGGCGACCCGCATATGTTGAAAGCAGTCGAGCATAATGCCTATAATGAGGATAAAGGAACATTACCGGGCAGGAAATATTTCAACAGGTTTGACCAGCTTGGCAATGAGCCGCTGCTCTACAAGAACAGGCCGACAATGCCTGCATCAAATAATAAATTCAGCGTTAACTATGAAACATATTTCGCAGGCGAGCGTTACAGGGCATTACCTGTTAATGTTGGCGATTCGGTCAGCGTTGTTTCCAGAACAATTCTCTGGAGGGACGGTGTGGACACAGCATTACAAAAAGGTTTCGGCTTCAGAGTAACAAACTCGACTATGCCTGCCGAATTTACAGGCGATATATATCATCTTAAAGTTGATACAATCGTGAAATATGTTCCTTCGCAGTTCCCCTGGAGAAATGCACATGGTATATATGACACATTGAAAATAACAAACTTCCTGCACAAGGTATTTGTTACAGAGGACAGGGAATATCCGAAACCGGTAGGAACATACAGCCAGCCTAATCCTCCATTAGGCATCGGTGCCGATGCGGTGGGACGCGACCATATCATTAATATAACAGCCAAGGACTGGAACAAATTCTACGACCCAAGGGCTTTCGAGATTCCCGATGATTATGCTTATCTGAGATATGAAGCATATCCATCTTATCCAAATTCAGGACTTAAGAACTGGTTGAAATACGAATATGTACCGGCAGGAGCTACGTATGTAACAAATCCGAAGGATGAAGCTAACGGTTATCTCTTACTCAGAGGCCGTCCGACCAATCCTTATGTCGTACCGGGCGGCGAAGAAGTTTATGTAACGGTACACAACTATCCGCCTCATTACAGGACAACGGATTCTTTGAAAGAATATCCGAGCAATTTTGACCAGGATTATATTGATAAATTCATCTATCTGTTTACTCCGTATCTTAATGCACCGGTTTACGATACTAAAAATAACGCAAGATTCATGCAGCAGGATACGATTGATTACGGCAGGAACTTTGTCGGTGAATACAGGTTCAAGATATTTGTGGTTGACAGCAACCCAAGATTCCTGATGCCTGATGACCCCGAGCGTGGTTATCCGATTCCAAATTCGGCATATCCTGAGGATATAACTGTAACTCTCGACTCAAAGGGCACTCAAAATACCGAGTATATCGGTACCTACAATGCTTCGGTTTATCCATGCCGTACCAAAGTTGACGGAAGATTGAAAGCTAATTTGACAAACAAATTAAGATTTGCAGTTAACTTAAATACAAATGACGAGTTAGAAGACCAGTGGGCAGACGGCAAAAATTGGGACTTCCGCTATGGACGTACAGCTTATGGATTCCTAAACATAGCTTACAGGCCAAATGCTAATCCAGGCGATACATCAGCGGATTCTCTGATTGTTCTCGATACATTGGTAACTGATCCGAATATTTACAATGCAACCACAATTATCAGGCAGGCAAGGCCGATATGGATGGACGATAAGTTCATTTATAAATACGGAACTGCAAATGGTAATGATGCATTTGCAGATACAGAAAAAGATGATTTCGGCGGCGATTTCACAACAAGAGGCGAGTTGAACATCAGGGTTGACAGTGTATTGGCTTATGCTATGTTAACACCTCCGAACCGTAAGAATGATGAACTTGCACTCGATACAGTATTGACAGTTGTTGTAAATGACGGTCACGGAGGAATAAGCAAGATTGATTTACCGTTAATGGTGAACGTCGAGCCTGTGATTACAACTGCAACAGTATTACCGTCGGCTAAGGAAGATTTTGAATACAATCCTCAGCTTATGGATAAATCGAAGATGATTCAGGTGGCAGACCCGAACTTCGGACAGACTCATTACTTTGAGATTCTTTATTCGAACAGTTATCCCGGTATTGACAAGTTACCGCGTGACCCATGTTTCCCGGATGCCGACCCGACAAATTATTGGGATATCAGCGACAAGAAAACAGCACCCGAATGGTTGAAAATTAACAGGCAAAGCGGTTTACTTTATGGCGTACCCGGAGTGAAAGATGCTCCAAGGAATGAGTCAGTAACTATACTTTGCTGGGATGAAGACAGCCTGGTAACAATGCAGACATTCTCGATATTTGTTGATTCGACAAGGCATCGTCCGAGAATCGAATCATCACCGATAGTAAGATGCGTTGAAGAAGGCAAGGAATATCTTGATTCTATAAAGGTTAGAGACCTTGACTTGTTGAGGGGAAGACAGCAGGGAGACCCAACAGAAACCCTGACATTCGAATTTTTGGATCCAAAACCGTCTAACACAGTGTTAGACCCTGCAACAATATCCGGTATCCAGAGCAATCCTGACCAGGTAGTTTATATCAGGTCAACCGATTTCGGAGCTCCGAGAGACCCGGATGGCAAGGTTACCATCAGGGTAAAGGTTACAGACGAAGCAGGATTAACAGACGAATTAATATTTAGATTGAAATTCTCTGACCCGACTGACTTTGTGTGTCCGATTAAAGTTGAAAATAACTTGGGTGCCTACCAGATGCTTGAGTTTGGTACAGGCAAGGGAGCATCAACAGGTGATGGATTAGATAATGAAGCAATAGGATTTCTTGACGCAAATTTCTGCGAGTACGAAATTCCTCCAAGGCCTCAGCAGGACGTGTTTGATGCCAGATGGGATATTCCTACGGTGAATGGAATATTAAGGAACATATTCCCACAACCGACAAATACTCCGTTTGAGGTAAGAATATACAAGTGTGTATTCCAGTCCGGCGGCGAAGCAGGAAACACTTCAAGCCATTATCCGATAAAGATATCGTGGAATAAGAACGATGTACCGAGCAAGACTGAACTCACAAAGAATCCCACAGGCGCATCCTGGTATATCAGGGATTTACTGTCAGACGGAAATTTGTTCGGATACAATATGAATACCGGAGAAGGCGCTTCAGCTCCCGATATCCAGAGAACAGAAGTTAATGGTGTTATTACTCTAACAATAAACAGAAGTGGTGTAAAGGAATTCATCATCGTCCATGACTGGACTTCAGATGTAGAAGATGGTGATGTTATAACCACGGGGATTAATTCGGTATCGCCGAACCCGATGACAAGAACAACTGAAATAAAATTCAGCGTGTCCAAGAAATCCAGCCTGAGACTCGAAGTAATTGACGAGCTTGGCAAATTGGTTTCGGTCATCGCAGACGGAGAATATAATCCCGGAAGCTATCAGCTCAATTGGGATGCCCGCGACATAAGCGGACATGAGCTTTCGAGCGGTACTTACACCTGCCGTCTGATTGCAGGTGCAGCCACATCAACTGAGAAGATAGTTATTGTTAAATAAATTTTAATTAGGCAGGCTTCGGCAACGGAGCCTGCCGATATTGAAAGAAGTGATATGAAAATAAATTTTTATAATAAATATGCGGAGATGAAGATGAAAAGATTTTTCTTAATTGCTGTAGGAATAGTACTGCTGATGATAGCAGTAACCGAACAGCCGTTAAAAGCACAAATCTACGGAGAGTACGATACCGTCAAGGCAGTGCAGCTTACAAATCCGATTGGATATGTTCCGCTGTCAGGTGCCACCGCGATTAGTGCTATAAGCTTCAAGAAACCGTCAGCGCCTAATTTACCGCCTACCATAATTGATAGGGATAATGGGTATTACAAAGTTTCCCTGGGAACAGGATTCAACTTTGAGTATAACGGCGAGGTTTATAATGAAGTATGGGTTTGCGTAAACGGTTTTATAACCTTTTCGCAGCCGGTGTATGTCGAATCAACAGACCCGGAAGGTTTGTTCAAATTCGGTTCGTCATACCAGATTAATGTTATTGCACCATATTGGGGTAATCATTTTCTTGTTACAAAACAGGATACAGTTGCCGAGGGAACTAACAGGCATTTACCCGGAGAGATTTCTTATAAAACAGACACAGTTCCAAATACCGGTGGACTAAGGGTATTTACCGTACAGTGGAAAAACATCTATATTAATTTGCAGACACCTCTGCTACCCGGAGAGTTGCCTCCATTGAAAAACGGCATAGGAAATTTCCAGGTAAAATTATATGAATGTCCCGACCCATATTCAAGACAAGGAGACATTGAGTTCTGTTATGGACAGGTTGAAGGAAATCCCTACACAAATGAAGATGTGGTTATTACCAGGGATGCAACAGTCGGAATTAAGGGCGAAAGTAACGTTAGAGGAACTTTTGCTGATTTTATGAATGCATTATATTTTGACCAGGCATGGACAACCTTAGATGACAAGGATTACAATCCTGACTCAACAAGAATGGGACTGAGGAAGACAAATGCATGGCAACCTTCAGGCGGCACAGACAAAAGGATTCATTATTATGCAATAGCCAGGTTGCAAGCCGAAAGGTATTGGGGCGACGGCGATGCCGATATGTCCAAGCTTGTCGGAAGGAAACACGGTACATTTGGAGAGACACAGAACCGTTATGTTACTTTCAGTGATGCGAGAACGATTATGCGTTCGGTTGTTACAACCAAGCAATTAGACAGCGTCAGAAAAAGAAATGCATACCACGGGGATGTTGACCATGACGGAAGATATTTTTACAGGGATACAGGTGTCATAAAAAGCAAGGTTAATCCTTTGCTCGACTCACTCGACCCGAACACAGGCGACCCGGTACAGGGAACCCAGAGAACCACTCTTCCATGGAAAAATATATATTACGGAGATAGTTTATCTTACGTTACAATTAAAGACCCAATGGGTAACGACACTGTTGTTCCTACGAAGATTAATACATTGAAGATGGTATTCTTCACTGTGGATGAACATGATGCAGCTTTGATTCTATTTTATATGAGCGGCAGGTTGGAATCATTACCCTACCTGATTGATTCTATACCAACTCATGGTAAGATTTCGGTTGATGAAGAACCTGCAACAAATATCATTGCAGGAATGGCAGAAAGGCTTGAACCAAATAAATATATTTTCCCTGTATATATAAATGGAGTGATTGATGGGCCTGTATCTTTCAAATTTGATGTGAACGGTACAGTTACCGGAGTTACAGCAGATAACCAGGATGGAAATATTTTAACTGCCGATTTCGAGAACAATATTGCGGCACTCGCAGGTTCAGGTTCGTTTAAAACAGATGTGCCGGTTGCTTTTGTAACCGTAACAACTGACAAACCGGAATTGCTATTGTCAAACATCAGGTTCAACGGCAAAGAAACCGGAAGGCAGACTATTTATCTTACCGGAGTTGAGGAATCGGATAATAACGGTGAATTATTACTTCAGAATCAGCCGAATCCATTCACAAGCAGGACTGTTATATCAATGAATATTGCAGACGAGGGTATGTACAGGTTAGCTGTATATGATGCACTCGGTAATAATGTGAGAACTTTATACAACGGTTCATTGAATGCAGGTACTTACAGTTTCGAATGGGACGGCAGGAATGACAGCGGTAACCCATTGATGAACGGGGCATACATTTACAGGCTTACGGGCCAGAATGTGTCGGCTTCGAGGAAATTAATGCTTAACAAATAATAGTGAGTATTATTGAAAAAATGATTAGATGTTTCTGGTTGCTGCTGCTGATATACATAGGCAGCAACCAGATGTTAAAAGCCCAGGACACGGCTCATGTTGTTTTGAAAAATCATTACCCGGTTGATGTTTGTGGAAGTTCGAGTGAAAAAGAATGCACAATATCAATAAGTATAGGCGAGGTTAAGCCAGAGGATGATTTTTACGGTTTTAACTTTGAGGCAAGATATAATCGCGAAAAATTCATTTTTAATGAGCCTTTATATATAAATACTCTGGCACAGTTCTTTGATAATGATAAAAGGAATGTTGCTTTTTTAGATTCCGGTCTCATAAGAGGTTTTGGAGGTACATATAGTGGTACAAGTGTTTACGGTAATATGCCATTAATCGCTTTTAAAGGTAGGTTTATCGGTCAATGCCCCGACACAAGTTATATTAGGTTAGAATGGATAGAATTTACCAGGGAATTTAAAAAGGTAGTTGATTATTCAAATAAATATGTAATTGTTAATGCAGAAGTGGCGGATAAGCCCGGCAGAAGCATTACGGCAGGATTTGAAAACGATACCGTGATTTTTGATAAAGCTGACTCGACTGGAGTTGCAGTTGCAAAAATAAATGTTACAAATAATACAAGACTCAATAATATTGAATTTGAACTTGTTACTGATGATACTGTAAATTTCAGAATAGAAAAAGAAGATGTTAAGAGCATAACCGAAAAATTGAAGATTGATAGTCTGACAGACATTGAAAACGGATACAGGATTTATACGACTATTTTTGATGATATTGGCAATGATTCGGTTTTTGAAATAAAAATTAAAGAGTTAAAAAGAAATGGTGAAATTAAGGAGTTAAAACTTACACCAATAAAAGTAAACGATTGTACTTGTATAAAAAATTTAATTGAAGATAAGACAAATTTAAAAGGGAATAAAGAAGATACTTTAGGTATTACTGAATTTGAAAATAAAGCTATAAATGGTTATTATAATGAAATAAAAGATAAATTTATTATAGAAACAGATACAGAAATAAAAGAGATTGTGATATATAATATTTTGGGAAATTTGATAAAGAAAATAAACATAAGTGTTATAGATAAAAATGCCGAGATAGCGGCAGACGGGTTAACGAGTGGAGTGTACCTGGTTACCGTCAGAAACATGAGAGAAGAAATAAATAAGATTGTTATGATAAAAAATTAATTTTTAAGTATTCATTTATATTAGGGGGTACTCATGAAGAAGTATTTATTACAATTACGAGGCTACCGTATTTTTCTGAGCATGGTATTGCTAGCAGGTATTCTGATAGTAGATGCAGGGAATTTATGGAGCCAACAACCGACAAGGCCAAGAGCGCCGGTTCTGAGTTTAACCGCATCGAGAAACGATTATAGCAGAGACTGGTATCCTGATGGAAGGATTTGGATACCGGTAGGTGAGACAAGCTTACCGAGGGAATTCTTAATGCCGGTCTTTATTGAGAACCAATGGCACACTTACACTGGGCCTGGTTCAAAAGCTTTGTATGTCGCAAAACCCATTTTCAGCTTCGACTTCAAGATTTTATACGATAGCTTAGCTGTTACACCGATGGGCATTGTGAAACATCATCCATTTCCCGACACAAACGATAACAGGGTACGCAGGGTAGATAATAAAGGTGATGAGTATTTTTATGAGCCGTATGCAAGCAAGTTCAACATTACCTGGGATGAATTCAAGGCTCCGTATTACCAGATGAATATTGACCCAAATGTTACCAGCCAGGTAAAAGGCAGAGGACATGGAATCAGGATTGTCGGTACATCAATAACTCCATTGCCTGAAACCGATACTATTAATGAGCAGTTTGTAGTTCTGTTTTATATTAGATTCAGAATTAATCAGTTCATTAATTCATTCTCGAAAGAAGTCGGTTATACACCGATTTATATATCGAGCAGGTATCCCGATAATAATGGGAATATGCAGGCAGACTCAATTAAATTTAATGATTGGGCTATAAATATTGATGCACCATTCAAGGAGTACAGGAACTATGCCGAGTATCCTTATGTTGCACTCGATTATCCGGACCCGGGCGATGCTAATGTGCTGGGGGGCATGGATAATAGCATTTTGTCAAACTGGGTTACAGAAGCTATATTACCCGGAATGATATATTTAAGAATGTTCGATAATTTACCTGAATTTGGATACAGGCTCGAAAGAGGCGTGGGTTCATCTCCGGCAATTGTTCCCCTTCTCAATGAATATTGGGTTATGCAAGACCCGATTACCGTTGATTCAGGAAAAGTTGTAAGGGATGCCAACGGAAATCAAATTGGTGTTGGTTCACGTCAGTTTGAACTACTGAATACGGTGGAAATGACGAGAATGAACGATATTTACCTCGAATCAGACCAGCCATGGCTTTTAATAAGGATACATTCGGCAAGAGGTAAATACACACCCAACAAAGACAGTACAAAAGCTTATGTAAAATGGTTAGATGAAATTCTGGGATGCGCAAGCCCGTCTGACTGCTGGCTTGACCAAATGCTTATTACGACTACCAAAGACCCGGATGTGTTTGTAGAATTAAAATGCGACCCGGATAGAATCGAAGATTCACCATACGGAAATTATGGAGGCGAGAAAGCCGGAGTTTATGAAGGCCACATTACGATTTCATCATCGGATGCAGAATTAAGCCCTGTAAGGTTGAAAATAACATTTATTAACTTCAGGGACGCCTTTGAGCCGCCTCTTTACGAAGAAAACGGATTATATAATGACCCGCATGCAGGTATTACCCTGGATATTAAACAACACAACCAAGCTGACCCGAGAAGGACGAGGATTGTGTTTGGTACAGGACACCGTGCATCCAATGCTGTTGATTCGGTGTTCGGCGAAAAAGAAGCAACTCACACTCTTGGAAATTACAGCAGTGGTTCCGGATTGTTTGAAGCACGCTGGTTTTTGCCGGATGCAACTGAAAGTCAGTTATTTGCTCCCGAAGGATTTGGGGATTTCTTCCCGAATGATGAAGTGCAGCAGACAGGTGTAATCAGGACGAATTTAACGACAACACCGACAACTTATGATACAATTCCGAATACAGGCTCGAGGGATATCAGGAATATCCGTGATACATCGGAATCAATTACTTACTTCTGCAAATATATAAATCAATATCCGATAACAATCGAATGGGATACACAGGATTTTCCGGAAGATGCTGTTCTCTTCCTGTCAGATACAGCTAATGGTGCATTAGCAAGATTCCCAACAGTAAATATGCGTGAAGCTACTTACCTTGGCGGAACAAGATACTCATACTATATTGATGACCCGGCTGTATCTACTTTCAAAATTGAATATACATTGCCAAAAATAATCGAGTATGTTGACCCTTATGGAAATGCGATTATCAAGAAGGGCTGGAACCTGCTTTCATTGCCGGTAAGGCCAAGAAATGCGAAATGGTATGTATTCTATCCAAATGCAATGAATATTCCTTATTTATTTTATCCCCAGGGAGGATATCAGCCTAGGGAAGACTTAGCACCAGGTTTTGGTTATTTCATTAAATACAGTGATAAAATTGATAAGACATTCCGCGGTGTGGTAATGAAGAGAATTACAGCCGATGGATTTGATGATGCATTTGCGGATAAAATTCCTATTTATCCCGGATGGAACACCATTGGCGCTTTATCATATCCTATGAATGTCAGAAATATTGATTTTGACCAGCATACAGAATATCCCGGTGAGGTTCCCGATAAAATCTTTGTCCGCAAATTTGGTATTTGGGCATTCGACACCGACCGTGGGTATTATGAAGTATCAATTATGGAACCCGGCTTAGGTTACTTTATGAAGTCGGATAAGCATGGATACCTGAAGTTAGTCAGCAGTAATGCTAAGGATATTGTTGACGAAAGCAACGGTAAGGCTGACCTTCTTTCGAGGAGTGTAAGAATCGAGTTGCGCGACAATTCAAGGCATGAAGGCAAACTTTATCTGACTTCAGACAAAGATGCAGATATAAGCCCTTATGAGCTTCCACCTACACCACCGGCAGAGATGTTTGATGTGAGGTATGATAATAACATGTATGTAAATAACATGAGCGAGTCGGTGATTACACTGCAGGGTATAACTTATCCACTATCAATCAACATGGATTATGCCGATGCGAACTATACTTTTTATGATGCAGTATCGAACCAGGAATTAGGTAGTATCCGTAAAGGCGATGACGGCAACGTCGAAGTGTTCGGAACAAGAGGCAATGCAATAAAGGTTCTCAGAAGCGACAACCTGGCAGGCAATTACAGCCTGACAAGCACACCGAATCCTGTAGTAGGTAATTCAATCATTACATACGTAGTCGGAGATAAGGAACTTGTTAACGTCAAATTGTATGATGCTATCGGAAATGAAGTGATGACACTTGTGAGCAACCAGGTGAAATCAGGCGAACAAACAGTGTCGTTTGATTCTTCGAGACTGACACAGGGAAGATACATCTGCAAGATGACGGCAGGAAGCCATACTGAAGTGATGTCAATAACCGTTGTTAAGTAATAGAAATTAGTTAATAACAGATTATAGTATTATCAAATGGGCGGCATATATTATGTTGCCCATTTGTTTTTTTTGCCGATAACAACTATTTGTAAAATAAAAATAATGTTAAGACATCTTTAATTATAATTATTTTTAAATTCTAATAAGAAATCATAATGATAAAAAGATTACTAATTGTAACAATTCTAATTCTGAATACCCTAACGGTTTTCTCTTATACGCATTTGGAAGTTCCCATAGAATTAATGGATGAATTCGATTCGAATTACACGCTGGTATTTGGAGTAGATGAATCGGCAACCAATACATGGGATTCATTATTGGGAGAATTCAATGCTCCGAGATGGCCGCCATACGATTCTTTTCATGCTGCATTTGAAATATTCGATTCTGTAAGGTTGCAGGAATTGGTATGGTCTTACAAAGATTTCAGGCCAATTATTGATTCACAACACTTTTATGTTCAATATTCAATCAATGTGGTAAGAGGCGATGGAAAACTACTGATTTTTAATTGGGGTAAAATGCCAGAGTTTATTGATTCTGCAAAAATAACAGACAGGGAAGAGGACCTCGACTTAGAAGATTTTAGCTTGACCGGAACTAAGAAAAGTGATACAGTCAGAAACACGTCTCATAATGATTTTTATGTGAAGGTGTGGTATAATAATGAACCGAAAATTGTTTATGAGAATGACAATGATAATTCGGAAATTTTTGTTTATCCGAATCCTGCATTTGGAGATAATATATTTATTGAAGCAAAGTCCCCGGGATTTTCATATAAAATATTTACTGAAACGGGAATTGAATTAGTTGCCGGTAAATCGGAATTTGACAGGACTGAATTAAAAATTGCAGACTTGACAAAAGGAATATATTTTGTTGTGTTAAATACTGCCGGCGGAAATTATGTTAAGAAATTAGTAAGATTGTAAACTCAGTTTTTTTTATTAATATTGAAGATAATATGGCTCAAGAGCTTGTTAATGCAGAAGGACAAAATAAGGAACAAAATAATAGAAATATCAGGTATGCCAGAAAGCCGCATCAGGTAAATCAGGCAAGAAGAGATTCTCCATTCATATCGGTTGTAATTCCATTGTTTAATGAAGAGGAATCATTGCCAGAACTTGCCTTACAGCTTGAAAATGAGCTGAAAAAAGCATCCCATAACAGGTATGAGGTTATTTTTGTAGATGATGGTTCAACCGATGATTCATATTCAGTTATAAGAAGCATAAATCAAAGGAACAGGCGTTTCAAGGCAATACGATTTAGGCGGAATTACGGTAAGTCAGCCGCATTATCGGCGGGTTTTAATACAGCACAGGGAATGATTGTAATAACCATGGACGCTGATTTGCAGGATGACCCTGCAGAGATTCCAAACCTTGTAAAAAAAATTAAAGAAGGATATGACCTTGTTGCCGGATGGAAGAGAAAAAGGCATGACCCGATAACGAAAACCATACCTTCAAGGTTCTTTAATTTTATTACATCAGTCACAAGCGGAATAAAGCTGCATGATTTTAATTGCGGTTTAAAGGCATATAAAAGGGTTGTAGTGAGGAATCTACAGGTATATGGCGAGATGCACAGGTATCTTCCTGCATTGGCTCACTGGCAGGGCTTCAGAGTGACAGAGATTCCCGTAACACATCATGCAAGGCGCTACGGCAAAACAAAATTCGGCATGACAAGGTTCATTAAAGGTTTTCTTGATTTATTGACTGTGCTTTTTACGACAAGGTATTTCAAAAGGCCACTCCATTTCTTCGGAACAATAGGAACGCTATTTACTTTGTCAGGGTTTGGAATTGATTTGTGGCTGACAATAGAGTGGTTTATGAAAAAGACAGCATTAAGCAACAGGCCGCTTGCTTTGCTGGGTATAGCCCTGATTATAGTTGGAGTCCAGTTGGTTTCGATGGGATTGTTGGGTGAGATGATAACAAAAAATTCACTTGAAAAGGCAAATTATCAAATATCAGAACGTTTATAAATTTGGGATGTTTTAAATGAGGCATGTTGGAATACGAATTTACAGGAAAGCAATTATTGTCATATTATTATTGATAACACTGACAGGAAGTTTGTTGGCACAGTTTAGTAAGGGTTTTTCTTTAGGATGGGGAATGAAAACAACTGAGCTGATAGGAAGTAACCCTGCATCTAAGCCGTTTTCTGAACCGGATCCAAATAAACCTCCTTTGTTTGGAGGGGGTTTTGATGGGCCACAGCCCGGAATGGAACTATTATTTGAGTTTCCGGTCGGAGAGAATAATAATTTTACAATACCGTTAGGAATTGATTATACGTTTTTTCAGGGCCTGCAAAGGATACCCCTGACTTATTTTGTGTTGCAGGACCTTGATAACAGAATAGATATTTCTTCCATATCTCTCGGTTTGAATTATGCAATTAAGAAGTATGATATAGCCAATGCAAAATTTTATGTAGGGTTAGAAGCAAAAACATCCTTTGTCGGAAAAAATGTTTTTACGATTGTAACAAATTATCGTAATCTGGATTCGATTGAAATATTGGAATCGTCATTGAAGGAATCCTGTGTCAGGCTGGGTGGTTCACTTAAATTAGGCTTGGAAGGGGAGATAGCTCAGAACTGGTATGTGAATATTCATGGGACATTAGGCATATTAAATTTGGTTGGCAGAAATGATTCAAGAGGCGAATTGCTGACACCATATAGAAAAACTTCTTTTTCTTTTGAAAATCAAGAATCGTTGGTTTTTACAATTCAATACTCTTTTTTAATCCAATACAGATTGTAGTTTAATGAAAGAAAGTGATATTGTTTATTATCCGGATTGCAGGCATTTTCGAGGCGATATTCCCTGTAAACCGCATAAGGAATCAGGTGTTCACTGTGATGTATGTCCGCATTATGATGCTGTGAAGGGTAAAATATTAATTATCAAACTCGGAGCAATAGGGGATGTCATAAGGACAACACCGCTTTTAACAAGAATCAGGAAGGAATATCCCGATTATGCAGTTTGGTGGCTGACTTACAGTCCGGGGATTCTACCTCAAAATGAGATTGATAATATTTTAAATTTGAGCTCCGAATCTATCTTAATATTAAGTGCAACAGAATTCAGCATAGTAATAAATTTAGATAAAGACCTCCATGCTTGTGCATTAACAAAGAATTTATCCTCAAAAGAAAAGTTTGGTTTTACATTATCAGATGGTAAACCCGCACCAATAAATGCTAATGCAGAACATAAATTTCTTACGGGAATTTTCGATGATGTCAATAAAAATAACACAAAGTCATATCTCGATGAAATTTTTGAAATATGCGGTTGGGAGTTCAATGGCGAGGAATACCTGATTGATAAGAGCGGCGATTACAAATGGCAAATTAATTCAATCGGAAAAAAAATTATCGGATTGAATACCGGATGTGGCAGCAGATGGACAACAAGGCTCTGGAAGGAAGAATATTGGATATCGCTCATCAATCTTCTTCAGGAGAAAGGATATTGCCCTTTATTACTTGGAGGAGAGCAGGAACATGAAAAAAACTTAAGACTTTCAACAGTTACTAAAGCAATATATTTAGGCAATTTTCCACTTCAACAATTCATATCTTTAGTTGACCAATGCGATATTGTGATTACAGCTGTAACTATGGTTCTTCATATTGCCATAGCACTGAAGAAAAAAATTATTCTATTCAATAACATTTTCAATACGAATGAATTTGAACTTTATGGCAGAGGAGTTATAATACAACCGGATAAGCCCTGTACCTGTTTTTTCAGCCCTGCATGTAAAAATACAGAATATTTTTGTATGGATTATTTAATACCTGATAAGGTAATGGAGATGGTTGAAAAATGAATAAGGTAAATTATTATAATTTTCTTTGTATAATATTATCTTTTTCAATTATTGAAAAATAACCTTCGAATTTCAAATTTCTATTTATTATCAAATCTATTATATAAGGCCTAATTGAAAATCTGTCATAATGAGCGGAGTCGAAGTATGACAACCTTGTTCTAATCAGTCTTCGACTAAGCTCAGACTGACATAATGTGTGATTTACAATTAGACTCAATATAATTTCGCCAATTCATATTTTTTTTTATATTTTTATTTTTGTCGTTAAAATTGTTAAATTTAATTCTAAGGTTTAATCTAAATAATATATCAAATTAACATATAATTAACTCATAATTTTAATAATTTATAATTATTTTCTATCAATCTTTTTTACGAAAATTTATGATATAGTTTGTTATGAAAATAAAAAATGAAAAATATATTGAGCTTAAAATTGAATCAATAGGTTTCGAGGGTGTATCTATTGCCCGGAATGAAGGACTGGTCTATATTGTGAAGGGTGGAATTCCGGGTGAAAAAGTATTGGCAATCGAAAAAAAGCGAAAAAGAAGATATACAGAAGCAAGTGTTAAGGAGATTATCGAATCTTCGGAATTTCGTGTGGAGCCTCCATGCAGGTACTTCGGTGTATGCGGCGGATGCTCATGGCAAAATCTTCGATATGAACAACAGCTTTACTGGAAGAGGCAGCATATTGTAGATTCCTTCGTGCATATTGCAAAGATAGAACCCGGTGAGATACTTACTCCTCTTCCTTCACCCCGGATATATAATTATCGGAACAAAATGGAATTTTCTTTTGGTACTTCACGTTGGCTGGCCGACGAAGAAATAATTAGCGGTGAGGAGATAAACAACAAATCTTTTGCGTTGGGATTGCATATACCGGGCAGGTATGATAAGGTACTCGATATTGAAGAATGTCATCTTGTTGATGATAAAGCGATACAAATACTCAACGATATCAGGAACATGGCTTTGACTATGGGCATTCAGGCATTCAATGGCAAGATACACCAGGGTTTTTTGAAAAACCTCGTTTTCAGAATTGTCAGTTCAGGGATGACATTGGTTATTTTGGTAACAAAAGATTTTACAGATGATTCCGATAAAGAATTTGTTGATTGGCTGTTCGATGATTTAAGAGTTAAGCATGGAATTTCGACTGTGGTTCATGCTGTAAATAATTCAGTCAATACTGTGGCAGTGGGAGATATCCAAAGGATTGAAGGCGGGGGTTTTCTTATTGAAGAAGTCAATGGGATTAAATTTAAGATTTCACCATTTTCATTTTTTCAGACAAATACAAACCAGCTCCCGAGATTTATGAATTCAATAATTGAATTAGCAGAATTTAAGGATAGTGATATTGTATGGGACTTGTTCTGCGGTACAGGTGCAATTTCGCTGTTGTCATCGGGAAAGGTCAAATCAGTTATTGGATTCGAAATATCAGAAGATTCTATTAAAGATGCCATGGAAAATGCAAAGCTGAATAATATTGAAAATGTACAATTCAGGTGTGCCGACCTGAATTCTAAGAATATCGGAAAAGAATTTATAAATATCCCTCAGTGCGATGTCATTTTGGTTGACCCGCCAAGAGCAGGATTACATAAAAATTTGATTGAAACATTACTCGACATTGCACCCCGCAAAATGGTGTATGTAAGTTGTAATCCTGCTACACAGGCAAGGGATTGCGGTTTATTGTCAGAGAAATACCAAATAAGTAAAATACTGCCTGTCGATATGTTCCCGCATACTTACCATATTGAATCCATAGCCCTGCTGAATAAAAAATCCTAACAACATAAGATTACAAACAAGCGATAAATTTTGAAGGAAAATATGTTCATAGTAATTTGAATTATTAGTTAATACAAATTAATTAATTAGCATTATTAAATTATTATTTTTATTAAGGTGTTATATGAAGTTATATTTTATTAATTCGCTTTTTGTCATCTGCTTGTTTTGCTTTAACATTGCCAGGGCTGACCAACGTTCTTATGTATGGACTTATGAATATCAAATCATGGATATTGGTAAAGCAGAATTCGAGCAGTACACAACTTTTTCATCGCCGGATATTGACAGTTTTAAAACCATGGGAAGTACGGAACTTAATTTTGAACTTGAAGTAGGAATGAATGACAGGTTTGATTTTGCAGTTTACCAGGTTTTTAAACAATCTGCCGAGGCATCTTTAAAGTATTCAGGATTTAAGCTTAGAGGCAGGTATAAATTCTTTAAAAAGGATGAATTTTTTGTTAATCCTTTGATATATGTCGAATATATCGGTAATCAAAGCTTTTCGAAGCATGAATTTGAGGCAAAACTGATATTAGGGAAAGATTTGGGGGATTTCAATATCTCATTGAATCCATATTTTGAGTATGCTTATGAAGATAATGGATGGGAGTTTACTCCAAAGTATGCTGTTGGCGCTTGTTATCATGCTTCCCCATTGTTCTCTTTGGGTGTGGAAGCTGCAGGAGATAAATCAGGCAACTATTTTGGCCCCACAATTTCTCACGGAGGTCCGGGTTTGTGGTTTTCATTAGGTTCATTATTCAAACTTGGGGAAGTTGATGCAGGTAAGCCTGAGTTCCGGGTTAGGATGATAATCGGTGTAGAATTGTGATGATTTATGTGTGATAGTGAAAAACCTCGTACTGAAGTGCGAGGTTATATACCGGATTGTTCTAAAAATACCGATTTTGTATTTTGTCATTCTTCACTTTGTTCAGAATGATATCATTACAATTCAGAATAATTTAAGCAACTTAGTATATATCGCATAGCCCGGAGAATTTTTTTTTGTTATTTCACTTTTTCTGATTTGAGCAGTTCCTGTTGTGTGCGGGAACGGATGGTATCCATCATAATGAGAAATTCTTTTGGGTCCTGTGTGTAATATTTCCAGTCTTCAAAAAAAGTCTGCTCTGTATATTGATTTTTCTTGTATGCTTTTTTTACTTCCTTATTGGCAGTTGTTGTGTCCTGGTATCTTTCCCTTGCAATGAGTATTTCTTTATAAGTACGGATAAATCTTTCCTTGTCATCATCGGAATGGGAACAAGCGATGAAAAATATAAAGAATGTGCATAAAAAGAGCAAGATTTTTTTCATATATATTATCCTTAATAAAAAATTATTTGTGCAAATATAAGGCAATAATTGATAATTGAAAATTGATAATTAATAATTTGGGAATGGAGGATGGGGGAAGGGGGTTAGGGATTGATTTTCATTACCATAAAAGAGCAACGTAGTTGCGGAATATTTATAGAAAAGAGATAATAAGAAAGGAAACCCCTCACTCCCTTTGAAAAAGGGGGGAAAGATAAAAAAAGCCGGAGCGGAAAACCCGCCCCGGCTGTTATAGAAATCAATCAGCTTATTATTTTACGATAACCATTTGCTTGGTTTCGGAATAAGCACCTGTAGTCAATGTGTAGTAATAAACTCCGGTGTTCAGGCGCAATGAGTTAGTATTAACCTTAACTTCTTGCTTACCGGCACCGAGTGTAGTATTGAGAAGCACTGCAACTTCACGTCCGAATAAATCAGTTACTGTCAGACGCACTGCTGAAGGCCTCGGCAATTCAATCCAGATTGATGAATTAACACTGAATGGGTTCGGTTGATTCTGGGAAAGACTGAATCCTTCGTAGTTATCATCAACAGCACCTATGATATCGGTATTAACAGTAACGGTAACAACTTCAGACCTTAAGTTTCCGCAATCGTTTGAAACGACGCAGTAGTAATCACCTTCGTCGGCTTTAGCAGCAGAATCAATGCTGAATGAACTGGCAACAGCATCAACTATTTCATTTCCGTTCTTGTACCACTGATATGTGAGTGGTTCTGAACCGGTTGCTGTAATGCTGAGATTAACAGGCTGATTTTCGGTTACTACAACGGGTATCGGCTGTATTGTTAT
The DNA here is from genome assembly GCA_021824625.1 of Bacteroidota bacterium. Classification (GTDB taxonomy): domain Bacteria; phylum Bacteroidota; class Ignavibacteria; order Kapaibacteriales; family UBA2268; genus XYC2-FULL-35-21. The sequence continues at coordinate 38,554 of JAKAKE010000070.1, forward strand.
AGCCGGAGCAACGTTTACGGTAACTGTAGCAGGATTGGTTGTTGACGTGTTTGTAGTCGGCAATGCAGTGATTTCACATGTGTAATCACCGGAAAGCCCTGCCGTCAGATTGCTGATGGAAAGGGTGTTAGTAGATGTACCTGCATAATTTGCATTATCTCCGATGCCCATTCCATTGCGTTTCCATTGGTAAGCTAATCCCGTACCACCTTCGGTAACGGTAGCATCAACCGTAAGCTGGGCGTTGTCTCCTTCGCAGGCAGTTAAGCCCTGGGGCTGAGAATTGATGACAACCTGGGGAACTTTCAAAAGTTTGAATGTCCTGGATGAGTCGTTATTGCACTCGGAGAAGACTTTTGCATAATAATTAAAGTTATAGTCGTTATCATCAATGTCCTTGATGCCAAGGATATTTGATGCGGCTCCTGAATACTTCTTATTATTTGTAATCTGAGTATAAACGTTATTAGCGTCAATCTTCCACCATTCGTATCTCGGGCTGAACAGCGGCGGGTCATCGAGTAAACCGAATGCATGTGCTTCGACTTCGAAGTACAATGAAGCGCCTGCTTCGGCAAATTTGTCAACCGGGCTGCGTGTGATTTCGACAGGAGCGAGTATGTTGACCGTTACGTAATCCGTCCAGAGAACATCCTGGCCAAATCCGAATACCTGGCATCTGTAAACGCCTGCATTCGAGTAATTGAGAGGCCCGAAGAACAGAATAGACTTGTTATAGTTCGGGTTGTCCAAATTAGTCATTGGAACGTCATCTTTCCACCACTGATAATGAATAGGAACACCGAGCGTTAGGAATGCGGATACTCTTAAATCGGTATTAGCAGAACCAAGACATTCGTTCATGGTTTCCGGCTGGGAAACTATGCTGAGCGTGGGATGCAGGTTGTCCGCACCTGTAAAGAATCCGCTTGCCGACCTGTCTTCGAGGTCGAAATCATAATTCTCGAATAACCAATAGTATACCGGGTTATCTCCAATTACCGGTGGCAAAGTCGGTGGAATATAGGGCCATACAGTATTCGGGACGGCTGCAAAAAGTGCATCCGGGCTGATCATGTCTTCTTCAAACATTGCAAGGTGCAAATTATTTGGAGCATTGAAGGTCCTGTCGGTGAAGTATGTTTCTTCGTCGTTTGGCGTTGTGTAATAGCGCCAGTTGAGCATCGTTGCACTTGTATCGAGATTGCCTAATGTATAAACCACCTGTACGTCTGTGTCATACCACCTGCCTATGAACTGTCCGAGTGCCGGTGTGGCAGTATTCCAGAAATTATTCTGGTTTGCTTCGTAAGTCGGGAAGTTCTTTACACGCATTACTTTTCCGTATCCGGCATTTTGTAATATGTTTCTGTATAATTGAACATATCCTCCGTCAATGACTGCAACTGCATACTCGTTGTCAATTGTGTTGGAGTTCACACTGATTGTGTTGTAATAAAATCCTATGTCCCATGAACTGACTTCGTTAATACCGACCAGGTCCTGTCCGTCAACCATATTGGTTGCAAAGACACTGCCGTAAGAATTATTAACTGCTAATCCATTCAAGCCGACACTACCGAAGCCCGGGTTATTGTTAACATGAACTGTGTTCTTAGTAACAGCGACAGAAGCTGTGTTATCGAGCAGAATGCCATTACCCAAATCCATATCGAGCATCGTTATTGTGTTGCCGTCAACGGTAACGCCGAAACTGCTTGAAATCTGAGGCCTGCCGTCATTTTTCTTTGCTCCATCGGGACGCTGTGTATTGGGATTCGAAATAATAATACCTGTTAACGGATTATTAAGAGTATTAAGGATAGTAATATTATTATTGCTGCCAACGGTACCTAATGTAACATCATTAAGGCGAATACCATCAACGTTTGTAAGGTTGTTGAAAGTGTTACCCGATACCTGAAGCGGACTGGTTGTCATATAGAAAAACGGGTATGTATGTGTAACCTGCAAGGCAGCCTGTCCCTGGCCAATTCCCGTAATTCCCGAGAAAGTATTGCCTGTAATCACAGTTGAATTCCATGTATGCAAGCCGCCCATCGGGTTTGTGTAATTATAGTTGCTTATTGTATTGCCGGTGAAGTTAACCGAACCGCAGTCCTGCATTCCGTCATAAGCAAGGTAAACACCGATATTCCTGGCTCCGAGGAAATAGTTGCCCTGGAAATCGAGTGTACGGCAAATATTCGATATATTTTCATAAACATTATAAGAACCGTAATAAATATGGTTGCCCATGAACTGAATATTATCTGCCTGGTCGAGATAGAACACTGCATGCGACGGGTCTGTTATTAGTGTTTCGATACCTGTGAAGTTACATCCGTCGAATAATATGTTATTGCAGTTCGACAAGTTGAACATTCTGCCCCATGCGTTTGCAGGTGCTTCGAATACCTGGAAGTTGATATCCTCGAATGTTACGTCTGAGGCACCCGAAAGGTCGCCAAGATAAAATCCTGCGCCCGGCAAAGTATGCTGTAAAGTAACTACCTCACCCGGAGCGGGCCTTATGATTACAGGGCTCCCGCCGGGATTTGAATAAGCACCCAGCGAAAAACTTCCCGTATAGGGTGTACCGAGGTTTCTGACCTCAAATATGACTGGAAGTCCCATCGTACCGTATATACCGCCGCCATTCAGATAGTTGATGGCTGTCTCGAAATCCGGGAAATTACTCAATGGGCCGCCCACAGTGTATGTGGTTCCTTCTGCAAGTTTTGCCGCTTTTGAAATAAATGAATAATTGTTCAGCATGTCATAATCTGTAACAGCAGTAAAAGATGCGGATGCAGTTATATAGTATGGAGCCATCGGCGATTTAGCAGGGAAACTGCCTGAACCAATTGTTACATCGGCAAAATTACCGGGTTGAATTTTCAATCCGGAAGATTGAATCCAGGGTGCTAAAGGCGTACCGTCAATTGCGGGATATATTTCAATTCCCCAGCCCTGGTCGGAATCCAAGGGCCTTGCGCCTGCATTATAAACGCGGCAGACGATTGGAACGGAACCGCCATCTCCGATTGGCTGTAATCCATAAGGATTTGTAATGTCAATATCATAATTAATCGGTGAAAATACCCTTTGCATATATGCAGGGCTTGCGTCTGTGTAGGCACCACCATTCAATGATGCACTTCCCTGAACACTTATTTGACATGGTGACCATCCGGGCCCGGTAATAGTATAATATGTCGGGTTTGGAAAAGTAACAGTAGTTGATGCATCCGGTGCAAGGCTGCCTGACCAGTTCAGAACCTGAGTCTGAGGATCCATACCTGTATTAGTTGTCGTAAGTGTAAGGTCAATACTTGTCAAAGGTATTGAAACACCGGTATTTTTCAAAACTGCAAAAGTCTGATAGGGACCAACGTGGAAAGGTACAGTGTAGTTATATCCTGCCCTATATATTTCTGTTACTTCTGCATCGGGCATCGGTGGTACTGCAACTATTGTATAGTCCTCAACCTCTCCATAATATTGACCGCCACAGGGGTTAGAACCTCCATACCAAACCATACGAACTCTCATTCGCGTTGTTCCTTCTACCAAATTCAATGGAGCAACTATTGTACCTGTGAATTCATGGTAATCACTTGTTGTTAATAAGGTTTGTTCCCCGGCGTCTGTCAAGACGCAGTTACTATTCCAGTCAATAGAAACGTAAACAGCATCACCAGTATAACTAGGCCCTCCATTTATTACTGTAATTGTGTAACTTTTAGTTGCCTTCATTATTGTGCTTTGTGCTGTGTAGTCACCAACCCCACCTTGCCAACCAGTAGTATTATTTATTGTGCCGACTGTAACCTGGCCAATATATTCATCCTGTGTGGTTGTTGAAGCAGCGCAATATGTGCATGCATTGGCATAAGATATTGATGTTGCCGCATAAAACAACAGAAACATGAGTGTTGATAGGAGCAATGCCTTGCTCAATTTTGAAAATAACTTCATAAAACACCTCTAAAAATTTTGAAACATTTTGTTTATTTAACTAAGAACTATTTAATTTTCTTCTTCTAAGGACTTCCATCCATGCTTTCACATCATATAAACCGGCTTATTATATATATTAATGTTAAAATAAACCAAGTACAAAGATATGCAAGACAACTTAAAAAAACAATTATAATAAGTAAAAAAACACAATTCTTTTCTTCAGCTTAATTGAAGAAAACCTAATCGCATTTATATATCCAATGAAAACAGTAACAAATGTAATGCCAAACCTCCAAACAAATGAATAAAACCCCAAAACATAGAGCCACTCTTGATTTTTTCAATTTTCAAACACACTTTTTGAAAAATTGACACTTCACCTTATAGTAAAGACACATGAAAAGCAAAAAGGTCTCAGAAAATTTTCACTTTTTTTTAAGATTATTTGCGGAGAAATGGTGAAAGTATATAAATATCAATGTGATAAGGAGAAAAAATATTTTTTATGAAACCTCACACTTCAGTGTGAGGACGGGGTAGTCAACCGACAAGTCTCATCCCTCCATACTGAAGTATGGAGTTATAAGTAACCTCACACTTTAGTGTGAGGGGAACGGTTAAGAGACATACAGGGAGAATCTCCCCCCATACTGAAGTATGGGGTTAAAGTAACCTCACACTTCAGTGTGAGGGGAACGGGTAAGAGTCAGACAGGGAGAAGTGGGCAGCCCAAGTCATCATCTCCCCCCATACTGAAGTATGGAGTTATAAGTAACCTCACACTTTAGTGTGAGGGGAACGGTTAAGAGACATACAGGGAGAAGTGGGCAGCCCAAGTCATCATCTCCCCCCATACTGAAGTATGGGGTTGTAAGTAACCTCACACTTCAGTGTGAGGACGGGGGAGTCAACCGACAAGTCTCATCCCCCCATACTGAAGTATGGAGTTATAAGTAACCTCACTTCAGTGTGAGGGGAACGGGTAAGAGTCAGACAGGGAGAAGTGAGCAGCCCAAGTCATCATCTCCCCCCATACTGAAGTATGGGGTTGTAAGTAACCTCACACTTCAG